>JAQIBE010000166.1 GCA_027859235.1 Desulfobulbaceae bacterium | reverse complement strand
TCAAAGGGGTACGTGTAAATCGGTTTTCATTTCCAGAACAGGCAGGTCAGGCGGAGGATTTTCTCCGCAAGGACTGAAAGCCATCACCCTCCCGCCAACACGGTCTGGGCACATAATTTACCGGAGGTCATCACCCCGGCTATGCCGCCGCCGGGCATGGTCCAGTGGCCGGCCAGGTAGAGTCCATTGATACGGGGATTATTGCCCAAACGATGAATACCGGACTGGCCAACGGTTTGGGCCCAGCCGTAGGCCGAACCGTTTGTATTGCCCGTCATCAGGCTGAAATGTTCGGGACCCAGTTCAAATAGAAATTTCAGGTTATCTTTTAAGCGCGGGTATCTGGCAACCACCAATTGTTCCAGGGCTTCACGCAGCAGATGCCGTGCATGTTTATCCGGCGCAGATTCATCTGCCAGGGGGAGTGAAATACACAGGGAATGAAAGCCCTCTGGTGCAGATGTCTTATCCACTAATGATGGAATAAGCAGGTAATATACCTCTATTTTCCTTTTTCCTGCAAGGGCTTGGGCTGCAAGTCTCACCTCAATATTGGCTTGCATATCTTGGACGCAATGGGCCGGGACCTGGTAATAACCGACGAGATAGGAGCCTGAGCGTGTCATGGTCTGATACTTAGCCAGGAGCGGACCACACCCTGCTCCAGATCGTGCAAGAATGGCCTGTGCATCGGCTGCCAGAATAGTTCGAGCGGCCTTGAGGGTTTCACCCTGACTGGTCTGCACGCCAACCACCTCACCTCCATCAAAAAGCAGCTTACCTACCCTGCATCTCTTAACCACCCGCCCCCGGTGGTTCTCAATAAAGCTGGCAAGCAGGTCCACCAGCCTGGAAACTCCACCTGCAACCATCCAGGCCCCGCCTGCGTAACTCATTTCCGTACAGGCAAAGGCCACAAGGGAGAGCTTGGACAGAGGCAGCATGCAATAGCCTGAGCGTGCCCCAATACGAACCTGCAGCCCTTGGGGAAGCTGCAGCTCAGCAAAGAATTCCTGCACCGTGAACCGGGAGTAACGGGCCAGAGTTGGGAAATTCCTTGAAAAACCGAAAACGGGATTCCCTGAAGCCGCACCAATCTCCTGCAACTCGGCAAAGATATCTCCAAAGACCTTATAACAGGCGTGGATCTCGTCCGCAAAACCCGGATACATCGCGCATAGCATGTCACGTTGAGCATGGAGGAAGCCATGCTGGATGAAAGGGTCATCATCATCAGGGAAATGATAGAGACGGGCGGGTTCACAGGGTAGAAAACGTATGCGGTCAAGGAGTTCCAGTTCCCCGAGAATGTTCTGGATAATTCCCCCCTCCCCGCAACCGCCCAGGGCCTGGGTGGCCACATCAAACCGATGGCCATGGGACTCATAATTCACCGCATAGCCGCCAAGGTGCTGGTTCTTCTCTAAAATGCAGACCCGTAACCCCTGCTTGGCGAGTAATGCTGCGGTGGTTAAACCGCCGAGGCCTGCCCCGATAATAAGGGCATCATAATCATGGGTTGTCATGGTTTGCGGGACACCAAGGTCCCGGCCAGAATACCGCCGCGGCTTGAAGTACAGGTGAACACATCCTCTTCAATACTGGTCAGCAGTTGCGCCGCAAGACTTAAACCGCCGCCAACACCGGAATCCCCGACACGACTGCGAAAAGAGGCTGAAAAGTCATCATCTCGACCCATTAAACCTAGACGGGTTTGTAGTTGCTTTTGATAGGAAGGATCTCTACAGAAATCCATGGGGCCACAGCTGCAGTCCTGCACCATGGAATAGGACTCCACTCTCCCTAAAGCCCTTGCACTGCGCTGAGCCGCCGCCTCTTCATCTTCAAGTACCATAGCAACACACCCTTCACCAAGGACATAATCTCCAGCAAAGAAACCCAGCGCCGCGTGTATTGCCAGGATGGACTCACTCACCTCATCCGCCGCCGCGACAATGACCCGCTTTTCCTTACCGGTTTCAATGAGGGTGGCGCCGAGATGCAGGGCCGCCTCCCATGACACCTCATCCTGCACCAGCACCCACACCTCTCCTGGAATCTGTAGATGCTGAGCCACCAGGGCCACAGGGGCATTGGTGACGGAAAACATAAACTCCTGGGGAGATGCCGCTGCTGCCCCGTCCCGGAGGAGCTGGGTATAAAACTTATGGACATTGGATGAACAGCCAAAGGCGGAGCCGTACACCATACCAAAATCAGACACGTGCTCCGTGAGCCCTGCCCCTTCCAAGGCCTCCTCAACGGCTACGGTGAGAAAACTCCCCAGACGGTTCAAGCGCCGCCTGCGTTGCAGGGGAATATGGGCCAGAACCGCAGCCATGTCCACCAGTCCGCCCTCCATGGAGAATTCAGGAGAAAATTGGGTCATGGACTGCAGACCACTCCCGCCACCAGCAACCCCGGATGCAAACGCAGCACAGCCGACGCCAAGGGGTGAAACAACGCCGATGCCGGTTATCACCGCCTTATTCAGCTTCTGGTTAAATCCATGGGGAGTGGACTCATCCCGTGTCAAGACCAAACAGATATCCGAACCGCCAAAGGCAAAGGAGTTCGAGAGTACAGTACCCATAGGGCAGGGCCGTGGTTCATCAACAATAACATCAAGATCCAAAGCATCCAGACAGGTCACATTGGCGGTGGGCGGGGCCATGGACCGTTGCATGCCCAGCAGGGAGGCAATGGCTTCAAGGAGGCTGGCCGAACCGAGGGTGTGGCCGAACATGGACTTTGTCGATGAAACCGGCACCCTGTTGCTGCCGAACACCCGGCCTATTCCCCTGGCCTCAGCCGCATCATTTTTCAACGTTGCTGTGCCGTGACAGTTTATATAATCAACATCAACAGGGGTAAGTCCGGCTGAGTGCAGTGCCTTGGTGATGGCCGTGGCGATGGGGGTGCCCTCAGGATCAGGGGCGGTGAAGTGATAGAGATCCGTGGTCAGACCATATCCGGCCAGAAAGCCGTATTTTGGCGGCCCCACCCGGCTTAAAACCATGGCGCAGCCCGCCTCTCCCAGAATTAGGCCTTTTCTCTGCTGATCAAAGGGTCGGCAGAGATCAGGGGCGATGGAGCGCAACCCGTTGAACCCGCCATGGGTCACCTCGGAGAGACTTTCAGCAGAAACCACCAGGACATGATTCACCCCTTCATCATGCAGGAGAAGATCAAAACCGCGGGCCAAGGCCAAACCGCTGGATGAACAGACCGTGGCCATGGTGGTGCGCGGCCCGGAAATGGCAAATTCTTGGGCCAGATTTGTACCCAGGGCCGAGAGACAGAAGGAGGTCAATAACGGTCGGGGCCGGCATTCTTTCCGGTGAAAACGGTTGCTGAAGAAGGTTTCAAGGCCGGAGATAGCGCCTCCTGCCGTTCCACAGACAATACCCATATCAGGGTCAAGACAGGTCCCATCATCACCGAGCAGACCCGCTTCAGTCAGGGCCTGAAAAGCGGCCTCAAGGCCGAAGAGGTCGGTGCGGGCCAGAAGGTCGTGATCAAGCCTGCGCGGTTTATAATCACAGGCGGGAATCTCAGCGCCGACATCAGTGCGATGACTGGAGGTGTCAAACCCTGTAATCTGTTTAAACTGATGAAGGCCGGCAAAGAGCTGATCTGAAAAGGGTTCAACCCCTGAACCAGCCGGGGTGATAATGCCCATACCGGAGATGGATATGTGAAAAGACGGAGTCATTACTTCCCCATTTTATGTATTATTACCCCTGGAGGCAGTTCATAATTCAAAATGGCTGCAGGGATAGCGGTATTAACCTGTAAATCTTGCATAATAATGGTGGTGATATCACCACCCGGTTCCTGAAGTCTAAGGGCCTGGATCATTAATGTCTGTTTATCAAGGGTAATACGGATCTGCCGGTCACCTGCCTGCATGTCGGGATTTTGGAGTACGTATCCTGTCGCTGTTTCAACAATCTCACCTTTGAACTCAGCGGGATCCCAGGTGAATAAATCAGGGGGCCCATCCCCATCCCCCATGGTCTGCAGATCAACCTCATCGGCAGTAGCGGCCTCAGCAACATAGAAGATCACCCTCTTCCCTGACACCTTCATAATATGCTGGATCGGCTCCTCATAGGCCAGGAACAAGAACCCCGGCGGTTCAGCATACATCCTGCCCTTGAAGACCAGGGGAACAGGCATGGTGGATATGGTGCGCTCTTCAATAAATAAACCACTGATGGTCTTGAGGGAGGCTTGACTCTCCTGGATACGCTTAAGGAGCTGTTCGGCCTCAGCACCTTCGATAATACGCTCACCGGCCACACATGTGGGCGGGATCAGCAAAAATATGACAAAAACAATATGCAAAAATGGTTTCAAGATAAATCTCCATGGAACTTCTTTATGCCACCGGTAACCAGCAGCTCGGTGCGTGTCTCATGCACCAGAAAACGGGAGAGATTCCGTTCTTCAAGAACGGCCTGAATCTCAGAACGGGTCCAGGCCGAATCAATGGATTCCTTCAAGCCACGCCTGCCGGGACTGAAGAGAAAGCCAATCTTCCACAACAGATTCATTGCCCGGCAGAAGAGGGACGGAATATCTCTCTTAAAATCTAAAATGAGTAACTTACCATCTTCCCGTAATACCCGGTCAACTTCCGCTAGGAATAAACCCGGCTCATTGATGTGATGCAGACAAAAAAAAGAAATGATCATATCAACGGATTCATCCTGAAAAGGCAGGGCCGTGCCATCGCCGCAAATGCAGGGGAGCGGAATATGCATCCGCGCCGAATGATGCTGTGCCTCAGCCAGCATGGGCAGACCAAGATCTAACCCATGGAACCGGGCCAGGGGAAACATCCTCTGGAGATGGAGGGGAATGGTGCCGGGACCTGTACCAACATCAACAACAATCTCGCCCGGCATGAAATCTTCACCCATGATACCGCGTACCCGCCATGCCGCGCCAAAACCAGTCCAGCCGGCCACCCGGGAAAAGACACCGATGGTCTCCGTTTCAACCTCACAGATTTCAGGGATACGTGGTCTAACCATGGAGCAGCCTTAATGGCTCATAGAGAAGGGCCATGGTAATAGAGGCACCCAGTA
>JAQIBE010000122.1 GCA_027859235.1 Desulfobulbaceae bacterium | reverse complement strand
CAGGGCTCATAACTGAGTGCGAATGGAAGCCTAACGTTATGAAATTTAAAGGAAATGTGGTTCGCCACGTCGAACATCTTGACATACCTTCTCATGGAAGCGTAGACTCCGGGTAAGCGCAGACTCCGTTATATCATTTTTTTTATGGCCCCTTATGCAACTATGGACATCTCGTTGCCCCATATTTTTTTTACAACTTAAAGCAAATTATACAGCGAGAGTTATGGCTTCTGCAAGCTTTACCGCCTGCACTGTGGAATGCACGTCATGGACGCGGAGAATAGAGACTCCTTGAGAGACACAAAGAGCGGAGATTACAGCAGTGCCGAGATCTCTCTGGAGTGGGTCTTCTTCAGCGAGCAGCGTGCCGATGAAGCGTTTACGCGAGTGACCAAGAAGAATAGGGTAGCCAAGTTCTTGGAATGATTTTAGATGTTTTAATATGGAAAGATTATGGTCAAGTGTCTTGCCAAATCCTATACCCGGATCAAGAATAATCTGTTGTGACTGAAGGCCTTGGGCCAAGGCAGACTTCAGCCAGACATCCAAATCCTGTTTAATATCCTCAACGACATTATTATAGGTCGCATTTGCCTGCATATTGCCGGGGGTTCCCTGCATATGCATGATAATGACTGGAACCTTACGTGTAACCGCAAGGGGGATCATCTCAGGATCAAAACGGAGTCCGCTGATGTCATTAATGATATCAGCTCCGGCATCAAGGGCCTGTCGTGCAACTTCGGCCTTGGTGGTGTCGATGGATATGGGTGTGGTGTGGGATGTGCGAATGGCTTTAATGGCCGGAATAACGCGGAGTAACTCTTCTTCCAGTGATACGGGTTGTGCCAATGGGCGACTGGATTCCCCGCCGATATCAAGGATGTCAACCCCGGCCTGAACCATGTCAGCGGTATCTTGCAGTAACTGGCTGGTTGACGTGAGGCGACCGCCGTCTGAAAAAGAGTCCGGGGTAAGATTAAGAATACCCATGACATGAACTCTCGACTCAAGGTTCAGGTCATGGGTTGCTGTTTTGATGATCACTTGGAATCGGTTGAGGGCTCAGGTGCATCATTGTCGTTAGAGGGTGACGCTTCAGGAGCAGGTGGCTCAGAACTCTCTTTTTCAGCTTCAGCTTCTTTGGGTGCCGCTGGGGCTGCTGGGGCTGCTGGTTTCGGAGTAGAAATTACCTCTGGCATTGGAGCATGATCCACAATGCCGTTCTTCTCCAGAATCGTACGAAGATCAGTGGCATCAAGGGTCTCTTTCTCCAGAAGCAGAAGCGCCATTTCCTTTAATGTCGCTGCATGTTCTGTGAGAAGGGCTATAACCGCGTCATTGGCCTCGACGATCATTTTCTTAACGGCTTGATCAATGAGGACAGCTGTTGCTTCACTGAAGTCCTTATGCTGAGAAATCTCTCTCCCAAGAAAAATCTGTTCCTCTTTCTTGCCATAGGAAAGTGGACCCAGTTCCTCACTCATTCCCCATTCACACACCATTTTCCGCGCCAAACCCGTGGCCCGTTCAATGTCATTGCCTGAACCCGTGGTGGTTTCATCAAAGATAAGTTTCTCTGCCACACGACCGCCAAGTAATATGCGAATATTATTGGTTAAGAAGGACTTGGAGTGTGAATATTTTTCTTCCGTAGGGAGCTGCATGGTTACGCCAAGGGCGCGACCGCGTGGAATAATCGTGACCTTGTGCACCGGATCTGTGCCGGGAAGCAGTTTGGCAATAAGGGCATGGCCTGCCTCATGGTATGCCGTAACTTCTTTTTCTTTTTCCGTGATGATCATGGAGCGTCGTTCTGCACCCATCATCACCTTGTCTTTCGCCTTCTCCAGGCAGGACATGTCAACCTTCTCCATGGCTTCACGGGCTGCAAGAAGGGCCGCTTCATTGGCAAGGTTTTCTAAATCTGCACCTGAAAAGCCTGGGGTGCCCCGGGCAATAACCGCCCAGTCAACATCAGGGGCAAGGGGAAGTTTCTTTCCATGAACCTGCAGGATCTTTTCCCGGCCCCGGACATCAGGGAGGGGAACAATAATCTGCCGGTCAAAACGACCAGGGCGGAGTAAGGCCGGATCAAGAACATCTGGCCGGTTTGTGGCGGCAATGAGAATGACACCGTCATTGTCCTCAAAACCATCCATCTCCACCAGAAGCTGGTTCAAGGTTTGTTCACGTTCATCATGTCCACCGCCGAGTCCTGCCCCACGGTGGCGTCCTACGGCATCAATCTCATCAATAAAGATAATGCATGGTGCACTGTTCTTGCCTTGGGCAAAAAGATCACGAACACGTGAGGCGCCGACCCCCACGAACATTTCAACAAAATCTGAACCGGATATGGAGAAAAAAGGAACTTGTGCCTCGCCGGCAATGGCCCTTGCCAGCAGGGTTTTCCCAGTGCCTGGGGCACCAGCGAGCATGACCCCTTTGGGGATTCGTCCGCCAAGCTTTGTAAACCTTTTGGGCTCTTTGAGAAACTCAACAATTTCGGTAAGTTCTGCCTTGGCCTCTTCAATACCTGCAACATCATCAAAGGTGACCTTGGTCTCTTCACCATCCATTAAACGGTGTTTTGATTTACCAAAACTCATGGCCTTCCCGCCACCCATCTGCATCTGCTTCATGAAATATATCCAGATACCAACAAGGAAAAGCAGGGGGATAAGGTTCGGCAGGATCATCACATACCATGGATCCTTGGCAATTTGCTTAACCGTTATCGCAGCACCAGATTCGCGCAGAATTGACCAGAGATCCTCGTCCATAAAAGGAATAACCGTTTCAAACTCAACACCACGGGATTGTCCTGAGACCTTATCCCCTTGAGAAATGACAGAGGTGATTTTTCCAGATTCAACATCAGCAAGAAAGTCAGAATAACTCAGCTTCGTAACCTGTTGTTGTTGGTTGTTAAAAGTTTGAAACAATAGAGCCATGGCAACTAAAATGATCAGCCACATGGATAAATTTTTATAGAAATTGTTCAACTGGTGCTCCTTTACCTTTTGAAATAACAGGGGATAAATAGTGTCGTTAAATAGTTAATCATCATTATCTAGGAATGCAAACAATTATTAGGAATTGTATCCTGCATGACGTGCAGCATTGTGAAAATCCCCGCATTTTCAAATGCAGGGGAACAGTTCACTTGTCTTAAACCAAGAAAAACTCCTGGATGGACTTTACCTCAGTATCCTGTTTCCTGAGGGTGGCGATGGCCTTGCTCATGGAGACGGCTCCTGCAATTGTTGTCGTGTAGGGGAGGTGGAAATTTAAGGCGGAACGGCGGATGGTAAACGAATCATTCTTGGTTCTCGTCCCCATGGAGGTGTTAATAATCCACTGGATACCCTTATCCTTAATCTTATCCATGATATGAGGGCGGCCTTCTGAAATCTTGAATACCTTTTCGCAGTCAATCTCATGTTCATTTAAGAATGCTGCGGTGCCCTCGGTGCCCATTATCTTAAAGCCTAGTCCGGACAACTCTCTGGCCACAGGGAGAACGGCATTTTTGTCTGTGTCGCGAACAGAGATAAGTACCGTCCCTTCAAGGGGGACAGGCTGGCCTGCAGCATATTGAGATTTGGCAAAGGCAAGTCCCAGAGAGTCATCAATACCCATGACCTCGCCTGTGGATTTCATCTCAGGCCCAAGGAGGGTGTCGACATTCTCAAAACGATCAAAGGGGAAGACCGCTTCCTTGACCGCCCAATGTTTCACTTCAACCTCAGTGGTGAAGCCCAGTTCTTTGAGTGTTGTCCCTGTCATGACCTTTGTTGCAAGCTTTGCAAGCTCGACACCTGTGGCCTTGGAAATAAATGGGACAGTACGTGAGGCGCGGGGATTGACTTCAATAATGTAGAGATCGTCATCTTTAACGGCATATTGCACATTCATAAGGCCAATGACACCAAGCTCACTTGCCATGGCCCGGGTTGCCTCTTTAATTTCTTCAATCATCTCAGGTTTTAACCCGTGGGGAGGCAGGACACAGGCTGAATCTCCTGAGTGAATTCCCGCTTCCTCAATATGTTGCATGATGCCGCCGATAACCGTAGTTTCGCCGTCAGAAATGGCATCAACATCGATCTCAATGGCGTCTTTTAAGAACTTGTCAATGAGGATTGGATGATCGGCAGAAGCCTGCACCGCTTCAACCATATATCTCTGTAATTCTTCCTTTGAGTAGACAATGCGCATGGCGCGTCCACCAAGAACATAGGATGGTCGAACCACAACAGGGTAGCCAATATTTTCAGCAATGGCGATGGCATCTTCAGGGTTACGGGCTGTCGCATTGTTTGGTTGACGGAGACCAAGTTTCTGGAGGAATTGTTGGAATCGTTCGCGGTCTTCAGCACGATCAATGGCATCCGGAGGGGTTCCCAGGATATTCACATTCATCTGTGCCAGCGGCAGGGCAAGGTTGAGCGGTGTTTGTCCGCCAAATTGGATAATGACTCCTTCTGGCTTTTCAGTCTCAATGATGTTCAACACGTCTTCTCTGGTGAGTGGCTCAAAGTAGAGTTTGTTAGAGGTGTCATAGTCAGTGGAGACGGTTTCCGGATTGGAGTTCACCATGATGGACTCAATACCTTGTTCACGCAAGGCAAAGGCGGCATGAACACAGCAATAATCAAACTCGATTCCCTGACCAATACGGTTTGGTCCGCCACCAAGAATCATGACCTTGCGCTTATTGTTGGGCCGGGCTTCATTCTCAACTTCATAGGTGGAATAATAATAGGGGGTGAAGGCTTCAAACTCAGCAGCACAGGTGTCCACGAGCTTGTACACGGGCTTGAGATTCTCTCTTTCTCGCAGCTGCCAAATCTCTTCTTCGGAAGTCTGCGTGAAATAGCCAAGCTGATTGTCAGAGAAGCCGTAGTGCTTGCATTTACGGAGGAAGTCACCCGTAAGACCACTCAAACCGTTTTGGATGATCTCTGCTTCCAGGTCAACAATCTGTTTTAAATTGTTAAGATACCAGGGGTCAATGGCTGTGATGGCGTAAAGTTTCTCAACGGAATAGCCACGCTTGAATGCTTCATGCAGAAATAAATATCGTTTTGAATTGGGATTTTTCAGAAGATGATCAAGGTCTTCCTGGTCACGGTGACTTAATTCAAATTTTTTATGACCGCCAAAACCATAAATGCCAACTTCCAGGGAACGTAAACCTTTTTGCCATGCCTCTTTAAATGTCCTGCCAATGGCCATGGTTTCACCAACCGATTTCATCGCGGTGGAAAGGATGTCTTCTGTCTCTGGAAACTTTTCAAAGGTAAAACGGGGGATCTTTACAACACAATAGTCGATGCTGGGTTCAAAAGCCGCGTAGGTTTCCTGGGTGATGTCATTCTTGATTTCATCCAGGGTGTAGCCTACAGCAAGCTTGGCGGCGATCTTGGCGATCGGAAAGCCTGTTGCCTTTGACGCGAGGGCTGAACTTCTCGAGACCCGAGGGTTCATCTCAATAATCATGAGTTCGCCGTCTGCAGGGTTAACAGCAAACTGCACATTGGAACCACCTGTCTCAACACCCATTTCGCGAATAATGGCAATGGAGGCATTCCGCATTTCCTGGTACTCGCGATCGGTAAGGGTTTGCGCTGGAGCAACGGTGATGGAATCACCGGTATGGACGCCCATGGCATCCATATTTTCAATGGAACAGATGATCACAACATTGTCAGCTGTATCACGCATGACTTCAAGCTCATACTCCTTCCATCCCAAGAGGCTGCGTTCAAGCATAACCTCTGTGTTCAGGGAAAGATCAAGGCCTGCGGTACACATTTCTTCAAGTTCCTGGCGATTGTAGGCAACCCCGCCACCTGTCCCGCCCAAGGTGAAACTCGGACGAATAATAATGGGGAAACCAATGCGTTCTCCTGCAGCCTGTGCCTCTTCAATGGTATGAACAATGGCTGACTCGGGAACTTTCAGGCCAATTTTGTACATGGCATCGCGAAAGGACTCGCGGCCTTCCGCCTTCTTGATGACATCCACCCTGGCGCCAAGCATCTCAACGTTATACTTGTCAAGGATACCCAGTTCAGCAAGTTGAATGGCTGTGTTTAAACCTGTTTGCCCGCCAAGGGTTGGCAGTAAAGCATCAGGGCGTTCTTTCTTTATAATTTTTGTGACAAATTCTGAGGTGATCGGCTCAATGTAGGTGCGATCAGCAATTTGCGGATCAGTCATGATGGTGGCAGGGTTGGAATTAATGAGGACAACCTCATATCCTTCTTCCTTCAGCGCATTCACGGCCTGGGTTCCAGAGTAGTCGAATTCACAGGCCTGGGAAATAATAATGGGGCCTGAGCCGATGATGAGTATCTTTTTTATATCAGTACGTTTAGGCATTTTTTTTGTCTATAATTTACAATTAAGGGGATAATATCTGGCGAATTTGCTATGCGGACATGGCTTGGATAAATCGATCAAAAAGATAGATGGAGTCATGGGGGCCAGGGGCATTTTCCGGATGATGTTGAACACTGAAGGCGTTGTATCTTCGATGTGCCATTCCTTCCAGGCTGCCGTCGTTCAGATTGATGTGGGTGAGTTCAACTTCGTCCATGTTCAAGCTGTTCAGGTCAACACAGAAACCATGATTCTGAGAGGTGATTTCAATCTTGCCTGTGGCAAGATCTTTTACCGGTTGATTGGCACCACGATGGCCGAATTTCAATTTATAGGTCGTTCCGCCATAGGCTAAGCCAAGAATCTGATGACCAAGACAGATGCCAAAGACAGGCTTGTGCTTTAATATTTCCTGAACGGTTTCAATAACCCCTTTTACTCCAGCAGGGTCACCTGGGCCATTGGAAAGAAAAATCCCATCAGGGTTCATTGCGAGAATATCTGTTGCCGATGTTGTGGATGGGACAACTTGTACGGAGCAGTTTCGGTCGTTAAGAAGACGAAGTTGGTTATATTTTAATCCAAGATCAAGACAGACCACCTTGTGCTTTCCTTTAGTCGCAGAGGAAAAATTAGTGCCTGCAACAGGGCCGGCTGGGGTCCAGCCATATGGATCTGTACAGGTGACATCTTTGACAAGGTCACGGCCAACCAGTCCTGCGCAGTTCTTTGCCTTTGCAACAAGTGATTTGGGATCAAGATCCTCTGTGGAGATCACACCCTGCATGGCACCTGCCTGCCTGATATGTCTCGTTAACGCACGGGTGTCAACACCTTCAATGCCGAGAATGTTTTGTTCCTGCAGGAAGTCAGCTAAACTGCGGGTCGATCTGAAATTACTGGGGATGGCGTTATACTCCCGCATGATGAATGCTGGAGGGTGAATTTTGCTTGATTCATTATCTTCATCATTAACGCCATAGTTGCCGATCAAGGGATACGTCATGGTAACAATCTGACCAGTATATGAGGGGTCTGTGAGGACTTCCTGATATCCACTCATGCTAGTGTTGAAAACAATCTCGCCACTTGTTTCCCCTTTGCCCGTAAAGGATATCCCTTCAAAAATTGTCCCATCTTCCAGGGCAATCAATGCTTTCATTAATGTCATCCTATTAAATTATAATGGTCAAACCTGCATTTCTTAAAAATATTTATTACAGCCTAGTCTCTATACATTTTTAACGCAAAGACTGCAAGGTGCATTTACCAGTATGGGCTGAAGATAATGGTGAGATTGTAACAGAATTACGGTGTGTTGAGATGTGCCTGGCGTGAGATTGAAAACTAAAAAGTTTTGAGTATATCAGTGCAAGGGCTACTAGCCCTGCTGTTTAATTGTTAAAAACAGGTGGAACGGTTTTCTCTATAAAGAGAACAAACCGGTAATTCTATTTTAACCCAAAAAAAGGTAGCCCGCGATTGTATCATTATATAGGTGTTCGCTGAGGGCTCTGTTGTGGGTGAAGGGGTGCCTATTGTAAATTGGTTAAAATAAAACGGTAAATATCGACAACGGATTTGGGGCAGGTTGTCTGGCAGATGCAATTTTAAAGGTGGGTGAGAAGAAAAAATGAGGGCAAGAATGATGTAGTTTGGGGCAGTTAAGAACTAAGTGAAAGAAAAGTGTTGCCAAGGGTCAGCGATTTCACTATGTTGTCGTCTCTTTCGCAGGGGGCATACAGAAAACGATGCTTCAGCAAGCGAGAGAGCAAAAAGAAAGTTTGTAAT
>JAQIBE010000121.1 GCA_027859235.1 Desulfobulbaceae bacterium | reverse complement strand
ATTACAAACTTTCTTTTTGCTCTCTCGCTTGCTGAAGCATCGTTTTCTGTATGCCCCCTGCGAAAGAGACGACAACATAGTGAAATCGCTGACCCTTGGCAACACTTTTCTTTCACTTATTTTCACTTAGTTCTTAACTGCCCCAAACTACATCATTCTTGCCCTCATTTTTTCTTCTCACCCACCTTCAATATTGCATCTGCCAGACAACCTGCCCCAAATCCATTGTCGATATTTACCACTCCAAGACCTGGAGCGCAGCTATTGAGCATACCTAATAATGCAGCAACACCCCCCAAACCTGTTCCATATCCGACACTGGTTGGTAAGGCAATGACTGGAGCGCTGACAAGTCCGGCAACCACAGAAGGTAAAGCCCCCTCCATGCCTGCCACAACGATCAAGACATCAGCCTTTCTAATTTCAGCTAAGCGATGAACCATGCGATGAATTCCAGCCACTCCTATATCATTAATAAGATCAACCTTGTTCCCTAACCCCCACGCCGTCACCCGTGCCTCTTCAGCAACGTGTAAATCACTGGTTCCGGCTGAGATGATCTTGATAACTCCACCGTTCTGCTTCTCTTGCGGTTCCTTAGACACAAGCATCATGGCATCAGCATAATAGACAACTTCCGGATGTGCTGCTGTGACCAGTTCAGCCTTTTCTGGTGATACCCGTGTCGCCATGACCATGCCATCCCTGGCAAGCATGGCTGAGAAGATCGCCACGAGCTGGGCCGGTGTCTTGCCTTCACCAAAGACAATCTCCGGCCTCCCTGTGCGCTGCTGGCGCTGATGATCGAGACAGGCGTAACTCAAGCCATCCCTTTCCCCGGCCGCAATAGCCTGCACTGCTTCTTCAACCTCACAACCACCCTGTTGCAATTTCTGCAGGAGTTTTCGTAAATTTTCTTCATTCATAGGCGTATTCATTTCAGTTTAGCATTGCGCTCTTTATAGAGTGAATTATTATGGCCAAAATCTTCTTCAATGGAACTATAAACATGACAACATCAGACTTTCAACATCGCCCCAGGCGTAACTGGTTACAGATCAATATAACCTGTGATCCCGACAGCAGCGAGTTTCTCATCCATGAGCTAACCACACTCACCGGGATTGGCGTGCAGACAGAAACCGTCGCGGATAAGGAACTCATCATCTGCTATCTTGAGAAGGATGATGACTATCTGACTCGCCGGCAAGCCCTGGACAAGCTTATCGCTGCATTCTCAGCCAAAACAAACCTCAGCGTAGAGCTCTCCACCCTGGTTGAAGAAAACTGGGCTGAGAACTGGAAAAGTAATTATAAACCCACCAGACTGTCAAAGCATATCACGGTGAAACCAACCTGGGAAGAGTATGCTGCAGGTGACAACGAAGTGGTTATTGATATTGATCCTGGCATGGCCTTTGGCACAGGGTTACATTTTTCCACACGTCTTGCCCTGCGCCATATCGACACCCTGTTTCATCAACCAAATCCACCATCAACGGTGCTGGACGTGGGAACCGGAACGGGTATCCTTGCCCTTGGTTGTGCCAAACTTGGCGCCTCTGCCCTTACGGCCATTGATAATGACCCTGATGCCATCGTTACAGCCCTTGACAACATCATGCAAAATAACGAGCAGGATAAAATTGCCTGTTCCGTGACTGACCTGAAAGATATTCAGGACACCTACGATCTGGTCATTGCCAATATTACGGCCGACGTCCTAACCTTGCTCAAAGATGATATACTCCCCAGAATTGCGACCAGCGGTCATCTTGTTCTGTCTGGAATACTCACTGGCAGCCAGTCCCAGGCCATTATCAACGTATATGAGGGAAGCGGCCTTACATTAATAGATGAAAACCAGGACGATGAGTGGACAGGGTTGCTGTTCTCAAAAATAATATGAGACGCTTTTTTATTCAGCCGGAGCTGATCACGGACGACCAGGAGGTCCGCCTGGACCGCGAAGAGTCCCGCCATATCACGCAAGTGCTGCGTTTGCAACCAGACGTTGCCATTGAACTTTATGACGGCACAGGCTTCCTGTATCAGTCCATCATTACAAGAGTTGGCAAAACGGTTGCCGTACAGATTCAAGCAAAGCAGTATTTTGATCCTGTACAGCCAGCAATTATTCTGCATGCAGGCTTACTCAAAAACAAGAAGATGGAGTTCGTGCTGCAAAAGGCAACGGAGCTTGGGGTGAACGAGGTCCATCTCTTCACCTCTGACCACACCAGCGTACCCCTGCCCGATCAAAAGAAGATGCACCGCTTTCAAAAAATTATTCAGGAGAGCTGTAAACAATGTGAACGCATCCACCCCATGCATATTTTCAAGCCCACGTCATTAAACGAGCAACTTAATGCCACAAAGGATGCTGAGCAACGATATCTGTTTTGGGAGCGTGAACTGCGTAATGATCCAAGCATAATGACTGGGCTGAATAGGACAACGCCAATTCACCTGTTTACAGGACCAGAAGGCGGCTTCTCAGATCAGGAAATCAACGGTTTACCCGTTACGCTTAAAACGATCTCACTGGGGCAACAGATACTCCGCGCTGAAACTGCTGTCATTACAGGAGTATCCATTGCAGCTTTTCTGGCTGGCCGGTTTAAATTTTAAATGAGGCAGAAGCATGCGCGCTGTTGTGCAACTAGTAAAACAAAGTAACGTCACAGTGGATCAGCAGATCGTTGGTGCCATAGGCAAAGGATTTCTTATCCTCCTCGGGGTTAATCAGGACGATACTGAACAGCAGGCAACGTACCTTGCGGATAAAATTGCCAACCTGCGGGTATTTCAGGATGATGACGGCAAGATGAACTTAAGTCTGCTCGATACAGGCGGCAGTGCCTTGGTGGTATCGCAATTCACCCTCTATGGAGATTGTCGGAAGGGGCGGCGTCCCTCATACTCAAAGGCAGCCGGTCCAGAACAGGCCAACAGCCTGTATGAGTTTTTTATTGGGCAATTAAGGAATAAAGGTATTGAAGTGGCAACGGGGCAGTTTCAGGCCATGATGGAGGTGAGCCTCATTAATGATGGTCCCATCACCATCCTGCTCGACTCAGACAAGAATTTCTAAACCGACCTGTGCCCACCCTCGTCCTGAAAAAAGCCAGCAGAGTCAGCGGTCTTTATAATGATACAACGCGGCCCAACAACGACGCATCGACTCTTTCAGTTCAGGATCCGCAATGGCAGAGACCATTTTTTCAAACTGAGCAACATCATCCATGCCTGGTGCCAAACCAGGCTGATCGTACTCCACAACCGGCTCCGCAGGATCATACCGATGCGGCTTCAACGTAAAACGGATATCCGTCAACCCCTCATCCGCAAAGCGCTTATTAATATTTTCCACAAAGACCATTTTCAAGAACTGCAGCTGCTGCAGCCATACAGACTCCGTCACCTCAACCCACAAAACCGTACCGTGCATCTTTAATGGTTTGGCCTGGGCCGCTACCTCGGGTCCGACAATCTCATCCCAAAAGGTAAAGACACGGTGCAGCTCGAAGCGTGAGGTCCAATTTTTCTTACCCACAAGCTCGCCCAACACAAAGCCGATATGATCCGGTTGTTTTTTTCTGGTCATTACTGGTGATCTCTTTTTTACGATTAACAACCCCTACTGCAGGAACAGCAGACGTTATTTCCACTCGGCAGAATACACATCATACACAAAAAAACATTCCCTTGCCCGATTGCCAAGAAGTAATTATATGGTTACCAATATTTTATCAATCCAGGAATTAAAAGAAACCTGCTTTCTTCATTAATACATCAGGAGTAACCCATGGGCTTTCGCTGTGGTATTGTCGGCCTGCCCAATGTCGGCAAATCAACTATATTTAATGCTATGACTCGTGCTGGAATTGAGTCTGCCAACTATCCATTCTGCACCATTGAACCGAATATCGGCAGGGTGCCGGTACCGGATAAGCGCCTCAACATCCTCTCTGAAATGGCCCAGACGAAAAAAACAGTCTATGCCCAGATGGAGTTTGTGGATATTGCCGGTCTTGTGGCGGGAGCAAGCCAGGGCGAGGGGCTAGGCAACCAGTTCCTCGGCCACATCAGGCAGGTGGATGCCATTGCCCATGTCATTCGTTGCTTTGAAGATGACAATATTGTCCATGTGGATGGTGCTATTGATCCAGTACGGGATCGTGATGTCATTAACACGGAACTCATTCTCGCCGATATCGAGACCGTTGAAAAACGTCTGACAAGAGCACGGAGCCAAGCTAAATCCGGGGACAAGAGTTTCCAGGCGCAGGTGGTTATCCTTGAAGAACTCATGGAGATTCTCAACAACGGCAACCCTGCCCGTCTCTATAAGGTGGCTGAAGGGAACGAGAAGCTCCTGACAGAGCTTTGTTTACTCACGGCAAAGCCCACCCTCTATGTCGCCAATGTCAGCGAGGATGATATTGCCACGGGTAACGAATGGGTGGACAAGCTCAAAGAAAGCATCACGGAGGAAGATGGCATAGTGGTTGTCATCAGTGGTGCCATTGAGGAAGAACTTTCAGCAATGGATGAGGACGAACAAGCCGAATTTCTGGCAGATCTCGGCATGGAGGAATCAGGCTTAAACCGTCTGATCAAAGCGGGATATGACCTCCTTGGCTTGCGTAATTATTTCACCGTAGGCGTACAGGAGACCCGTTCCTGGACCATCAAAAAAGGCGCCACCGCCCCAGAGGCGGCGGGTGTTATCCATTCGGATTTTGAGCGCGGCTTTATCCGGGCAGAGGTCATCGCCTATCAAGACTTTGTTGATTGCGGTGGAGAAGCAGGGGCCAGAGAGAAAGGTGCCTGGCGACTTGAGGGCAAAGAATATGTTGTCCAGGACGGCGACTGCATAAATTTCAGATTTAATGTTTGATTTAGCTTTTTAGATGTTTAGACTATAGATGATTAGCCTAAACACCCTTGGCATCTTTTACCAACCGCCTACAACCTAAACACCTAACAGACTAAAACGATATGCTCAAAACAAATAAAGATAAACTAGTCTGCCAGTCGATTATCGGCGAAATCACCTCGCCCCTCAGCGGCATCAGCCCATATCGCATTAACCCGGAGGGCCATTCCGATGTCTATCCCGGGGTTGGCGGCATCACCTACAATGTCCGCATTGGGGATAATGCCTGCGGCCTCTTTGCTGACCATGTGGAGCCCTGTGTCTCTATCTCGAACTTCACCCAGTACGGAGGGCAGCCGGGACCAAACCGGGCCCTCAATATTTTCTCCTGTGCCGGCAATATTGCCACACTGGTGTCCGGTGAGGCCAAAGGCAAGACTGGGCGCATCACCGGCAAACATGGCGGCATTGACCATGTCCTCATTGATTTTGAACCTGAGGTGCTTGACGATCTGGTCATTGGCGACAAGATACAGGTCAAGGGGTACGGTTGCGGGCTATCGCTGCTTGCTTACCCGGACATAAAACTCATCAACATGGACCCTGCCCTTTTTGAGGCCATGGACATTACCGCTCAAGATGACAGCCTCGAAGTCCCGGTCACCCATATTGTGCCGGCAAAGATTATGGGTTCCGGCATTGGCCATACCCATTCCAACTCCGGCGATTACGACATCCAGCTCTTTGACGAACCAACCGTTGAGAAATACAATCTGAGCAGCCTCAGACTCGGGGACATTGTCGCCATCACTGATGCCGATGCCACCTACGGACGCATCTACAAAACCGGCGGTGTGGTCATTGGTGTTATTGTCCACTCCGATTGTGTCCTCGCTGGACATGGCCCTGGCGCCATGGTAATAATGGCCTCTAAAGATGGTAAAATTATTCCCAAGATTGACCCGAATGCGAATCTGATCAACCTTTTCAAAAAACTAGGGAACCAAAATAATGAGTGATAAAGCCCGCTTAAAACAACTCCTGCTGGAAAAGTCCTACCGTCAAGGAACCTTTAAACTCTCCTCCGGCCGTGAATCTGATTTCTATATTGATGTGAAGCAGACCAGCCTTGATGCCGAAGGTGCCCTGCTCTGCGGCAAGGAGATCTTTAAGCTCATGCAGCAGCACCCTGAGACCATTGGTGCGGTTGGCGGCATGACCCTTGGCGCGGATCCACTGGTTACCGGTGCATCCATTGCAAGTTTCCTTGCCGATCAGCCTGTTCCGGCATTCATTGTTCGCAAAGAGGCAAAGGGACATGGCACGAAGCAATATCTCGAAGGCCAACAGAACCTGCCGGCCGGCTGCAATGTAACCCTGCTGGAAGATGTCGTGACCACGGGCGGAACCCTTCTCCAGGTTATTGACCGCGTGGAAGAGCAGGGATTCAAGGTCGTACAAATCATCACTGTGGTTGATCGCCAGGAAGGCGGCGCTGAGGTCTTGAAAGAGAAGGGGTTTGAGCTTGAGGCTATCTTCACCCGGGAAGAGCTGCTGGCGTAAATAAAAGATGGGGACTGGGAAGATCATCCCCCACCTGAGCCATTAATCAATAGCTAAACAATTTTATTATGAAATGTCGAGAATGCAACCAGGAGCTTGAAGTTGCCAGATCCTGTGGTCGTGTGCGAATGAGATGTACAGGCTGCCAGAAGCTGTATCAGATCCATGAGATCGCCGCTGATCTGGATGATAAAACCGTGGCGATCCTGGAACGTTATACAGCGATCATTTATGACTAAATTAGGCTGTAGGTGTTTAGACTGTAGGCTGTTAGGTGGTGTATATTTAAATCACCATATACAAACATGCATACGTAAAGACCTAACAGCCTAAAAAGCTAAACACCTAGACCTACCACTCCAACTTAAAGCTGTTGTCCAGGCTGCTCACCCGGCCAAGCTTGACCTGGATCATATCCCCCGGCTGCACACCGTGACCTTTACTGGCGGGCAAGTCACCTTCCAGAAGAATATCCGTCAGCACAACCTGCACCCGCCGGGACTGAACATCGAGCACCATGGCATCAAGCACCGTGCCGCTGCCGCCCTTCTCTTCAAGATATCTCAACAGCCAGTAACGATGGCGGGCTATGCGTACCCGGCTCGCTCGCCCCAGTCCATTCTGAATATTACCCACGAACCCCAGACAGTCCTTCTCCGTGAATGGCGTCCCTTTGCGGGCAATCATACCGCTCAGCTGATGCTGCATAACGAGGTCGAGAAAACGCCGAATGGGTGATGTTATAGTGGTGTAACAATCGGCGCCAATGCCACTATGGGCCATGGCCATGGTGCGCAAGTGACCGCGGGACAGACAACGGCGCTGTTTAAAATTGAGAAATAAATCCTTTTGAACCCCCTCATATAAACGCTGACGGGGCGGCTCCTGACTCCGATACAGCCCCGGCTCCATGCGTGAAGAAACATATTGCGCCCCGAGAACATTGGCAAGCACCATGAATTCAGCCACAAGGGTTCGCGACAAACTGTTCGACTCAGCAAGGGTGACGTGGACCTTCTCGCCAAGACTAATATTCACATCAGGAACAGGCATCACCACAGCCCCGTTTTCCACCCGCCGCAGGAGAAGATTCTGCGCCAGATCCGAGAGGATTTTCACCTCTTCATCACCATCATCCGCAAGTAACTCAAGCACCTCGTCATAACTCAGTCGGCGCTTGACATTCACCACACTGCGAACAATGCGGGAATGAACAACCTCACCTCTCGGCGTCAGCTCCACTAAGCTTGAAATGGCAGGCCGGTCCACACCGGCAATCAGACTGCACGCATCCTCAGACAACTCCGGCGGCAACATGGGAATCTGGCGATCAGCCATGTACAACGAAGTCACCCGCTCACGCGCCGTAGCAAATAAAATGGAGTTTGGCTTAACATACTGACTCACATCAGCAATGTGAATCCCCACTACATAGTTCTCCCCCTTCCTTTCAACATGGAGCGCATCATCAAGATCACGGGTTGACTCCGCATCAATGGTGAGGAGAGGTAAATTCCGCAAGTCAACGCGTGTCTCATCAGAAAAAT
>JAQIBE010000100.1 GCA_027859235.1 Desulfobulbaceae bacterium | reverse complement strand
CTGATCCACCATGAGACAAATTTGCTCGAAACGATGTTGCCACCACCTATAGAGACGTTCATTTTTCCTGCCCCCCGACTGCCACCTGTAGAGTGGATTCCCCCAACGCTGTCCTGTTTCACTGAAATAATCAGGGGGAACTCCTGCAACCGAGAGAGGCTCCCCCGTTACAGGATCAAGCTCAAAACAGGATTGATGAGCCCATACGTCAGCAGAATCATGGCCTACATAAATTGGAATATCACCAAATAAGGACACACCATGCTTTGCAGCGACCCCACGCAGCTTCTGCCACTGGCTAAAAAAGATAAACTGCTCAAATTTGACATACAGCAGTTGCTGCTCATGGGATTTGGCAAAGAGCGACAGCGCAGCCTTGTCACGGGATTGAAACTCTCTGGGCCATTTTGTCCATGACTTCTGAGCAAACTCGTCTTTTAAAGCCATAAACAACGCATAATCATCCAACCAGTGGCCATGTTGCCGGCAAAACAACGTAAATTCCCCGGGGAAATGACCTCCCAGACGGGCATAAGATTTTTGAATCAACCCGGTTCGCACCTCTTTGGCCAATGGAAAATCCACAACATAGGGAGATGCCCCTTTGAGTGGCGGCAGATCGGCCTCATCAAGGAAACCATCTTCCACCAGCATTTCAGGACTGATAAATAATGGATTACCGGCAAGGGCTGAATATCCCATATATGGCGAATAACCAAAGGCCTCGGCAACCGGGCTGGTTGGCAAGAACTGCCAGCAGCCAATCCCTCCACGTTGAAGAAATGGAATAAAAGAAAGAGAGCTGCCAATATCACCAATACCATATGCACCGGGGAGGGAGCTAATATGGAGAAGAATTCCGGCTTTTCGTTGTTGCATCATTGTTCCGTTTTTTTAAATGAAAATCTGCTAAGCAGTTGTAAAAGAATAACATGGCCAACGAGATGTCCAAGCTGCATAAGGGGCTATAAAGAAATTGCTATAACGGAGTCTGCGCTTACCTTATCAACATTCTTAACGGCCCCTAAAATCACAGTTGTTCTGCACATCAGATTATTCTTTCAGCTTTATATTCAGCGTAAGCAGTAACACGGCGATAGATATAATCATGTTAATATAACACGATTACCACCGATCTTCAGCCAATGATATGAGCATTATTTGGTTTTGACAGAGTTTCAGCGTGAAGTTTACGGTTTACGGTTCAAGGTAAAACGAATCAGATAACGTCAACATCCACGAACTGTAAACGGTAAACTGGCAACTGGTAACTTGTTGGAATGACAGAATATTGTTTGGCACTCTCTATGCTATGCTGAAGTTCGATTATAATCATATAATATAATATACTGAGGATTCAAACCATCTTGGTTTTTCCCAGAAACACCTTGCACAGTGCATGACAATTATGTATGTTGTTGGGTTTTCGCGTCCAGAGTATCAGTTTTTAAAATAACAGTGGCGTGTTCGTTTTAGTTATGCTGAAATAGGAATGTTACACAACATTTACATTAACAGCACAATCATTAAAACTACCTCTTTACGATTAGTTACATTTATCGCATATAATATATGGAGCGTGCCTGTGCCAGCAGCCATTCAAGCCAGAATCCTTCTTCTTTGTAAAGAAGTTGGTCTCATCAGCATTGGAATCCTTACTGATCTCATCCCTGATGACAAAGATGCCACTTACATCAATCAAATTCTCGATTTTCTAACTGAACATAAGATCAAAATTGTCACCCGGCTTCCCCCTGAAGCACTTGCGAAGATGGGTTCCCTCACTGCTGACGGTGACGACACAGGCAAGCTTGATGACAAGGGCAATACCGTTGAATCCCCCCTGGAAGTTGAGGAGACCACAACAACCTACCTGCGGGAAATGGGTCGATTTGATCTCTTAACCCCTGATGAAGAAGAAAAATATTCCAAAACAATTCGTGAAGGGTTCAACTCTATTCTGCAGACTATTCGTACCAACGAATCAGGGGTTGAGGATATTATCATCCTTGTGGACCGCATTGACCTGTGGGAAAAACGCGACCCGACCCTCAAACCAAAAAAACAACATCTGAACCACATGCGCCGCACCATGGCTGCCATTGCCGGCAAACATGCCGATAACGAGTCTGTGCTTTACGCTAATAATTGCATCATCCTCTATACCCGCTCCATTGAATCGGCAAAGGATGCTATGATCAAAGCCAACCTGCGTCTGGTTGTGTCCATTGCCAAGCGCTATATGCATCAGGGACTGAGCCTTGCCGATCTTATTCAGGAAGGAAATCTTGGCCTCATGCGTGCTGTATTTCGCTTTGACTATACCAAGGGGAATAAATTTTCCACCTATGCCAGCTGGTGGATTCGTCAGGCGATCACCAGAGCCATCCTGGACAAGACCCGTACCATTCGTCTACCTGTCCATTTCCTTGAATTACGGTCGCAATTCTTCAAGGCGTTCTACTCTCTTCTCAAGGAACTTGGCCGTGAACCTACTCCAGTAGAGATATCCGCAAAGACGGGCCTTGCCATGGATAAAATTCTCGCCATTCTTGAGGCGTCTAGAGAACCAATTTCTCTCGAGACACCTGTTGGCGATGATGATTCCACCCTGGGAGATTTTCTTGAAAACCAAGAGGCTGTCTCTCCTTACGAAGCAGTAAAGAACAGTGAGCTTGCAGACCGGGTAACAGGTATCCTTTCAACATTAAGCCCCCGTGAAGAAAAGATTATCCGTTTGCGCTTTGGTATTGGCGAAGACGCGGAGTACACCTTGGAGGAAATCGGTAAACGTTTTAATGTCTCCCGTGAGCGTATCCGGCAGATTGAGAAAAAGGCGTTGAACCGCTTACGCCACTCCAGTCGTCGCGAGAAACTTAAGTTCTTCCTGGATTGATTTCAGGTTGAGCATTGTTAAAAGGCCCGAATGATTTATGTCATTCGGGCCTTTTTTATGTCAAAAAAAATCTGCCCATGAACCCTCCGTTTCAAGTCAAAATCCTTTTTCACCCAGGATACCTCATTATCCAGGCCGCCCTGAGCCTCATGAGCGGTATCGGCTACGCCCTTGCCTTCCCCACCTCTTCCGGACCTGTACTTTTAGCAGCAAGTATTAGCTCTGGCATCCTCTCCCTTCTTCTGCGCCGCCAGAAAAAGGGACACATCCTCCTGCTTTTATTTGTATTTTTCATGGGGGCAACCCTTGGCGTTCATAGGCAGAAAATACCCCCAGCACCTCATATTCGCAGTCTCATTACCCAGCCGGCTCTGACCACCTGTACCGGGGTCATCAGCGAGACACTGTCTCGTAACGGGGAACGGATCAAAATAAAGATCGCCATTGACACCATATACACCCCATCAGCACAAAACAGTACAAGTCACAGGATGATGGACAACCTCTTTATCACAAAAACCCACGGTACTATCCAGGTTTCTATGCCCTTTTTTGAGCATGGACACCTGAACCCGGGTGACAGAATTACGTTTAAAGCCAAACTATCACCACCACGGGGATTTGCAAATCCGGGAGGCTTTGACTTTCCCGTTTTTCTGCAGAG
Organism: Desulfobulbaceae bacterium; assembly: GCA_027859235.1. Lineage (GTDB taxonomy): Bacteria > Desulfobacterota > Desulfobulbia > Desulfobulbales > SURF-16 > JAJRUT01. Next base: position 28,894 of record JAQIBE010000100.1, on the reverse strand, counting down.
CCATAATATCTTTATCACGGGCTGGATTGCCCAGCCTGATACCATTATCAAACACAACCCTGAAAAGAAAACAGCAACCCGTTTATCCGGCTATTTTACGGAAAATATTCGCGCAGACCTTATTCGCTTTTATGAAACAAACCTGAGCATCACCCATGGCTCTCTCTACAAAGCGCTTATCACGGGCGACAGATCCGGTCTCAGCAACGAGACCCAGGAGATGTTTAAGAACCTTGGGATTATTCACCTCCTGGCAATTTCAGGCCTGCACATGGGGCTGCTTGCAGGTTTTACCATGTGGTTTTCCACAAAGTTCCTGTCTCTCTTTCCACGCTTACTGCTTTATGTTCCCGCACAGCAAGGCGCTGCGGCACTGGCCATGATCCCTGTTATTTTTTATTGCTTTATTTCAGGACTTCATCCCCCTGCTGTACGGGCCTGCCTCATGACGGTTGTTCTCTTTAGCGGCTTCATTCTCCGCAGGAAATGGCATGGGCCAACCGCCATTGGGGCTGCAGCACTTATCCTGCTTATAGGCAACCCTCTTCTCCTCACCATGGTCTCTTTTCAGCTCTCTTTCGTTGCGGTGACGGCCATTGTCCTCATTCTGCCGATTATTAAACAGCGTTTTTTCACTCCAAACCACGCCCTCTCATGGCTTGGCCTCATGCAACGAACCATACTCAGCGGCCTTTACATATCGCTGATTGCCTCCCTGGCAACACTCCCCCTCCTCCTCTACCACTTCAACAGAGTTTCACTGGTAAGCCCCGTCACAACCCTTATCATGGAGCCACTCCTATGCCTCTGGGCCTTGGGGTTTGGCCTTGCAGGTTCAGCCCTTTCTGTGTTCGCTCCAACACCTGCTACCATACTGTTAAAGGTCGGCACACTGGGCTTTGATTGCAGCCTATGGCTCGGCAACCTGATTAATACAATCCCAAATCTAACATTATGGCTTCCCGCCCCAGAAGGGTGGAAGATGATTCTATTTTACAGTGGACTAATATTCTTTCTTATATTTCGAAACAGGGCATCAGTGAGTGTGGTTATTGTGACCCTTATTCTCCTTCTCATCCCCTTCAGGCAACATCCTGAATACGATCACGTTACGATGATTGATGTGGGAAAGGGCAATAGCTCCCTTATAGAATGTGCCTCCGGGGAAACAATTCTCATAGACTGCGGCGGCCCAAACTCCACCACCTTTAATATTGGCCGACAAGTCATTGGCCCATTTTTGTTTCACCGGAAGATACGTGAAGTAGACCTGCTGATCTTAAGCCATAGTGACAATGACCATTACAGCGGTGCTCCATTTCTCATTGATCATTTTAACCCCAAAGAGATATGGATCCCCTATGAATATGCTGATAATCCTCAATGGAATGCCATGCTTAAAAAGGCCAACGACCAAGGTGTGAAAATACGGATCCCAAAAGAAAATGAGTCATACCCTTTACAGAACGGCAGGACGTTACGCAATCTCTCGAACGCCCACCGCATGGAACCGCATTGGTCTCAAAATAACCAGAGCCTTGTCATCCGTTTCACCTCTGGCCCATATTCCTTTCTATTTCCAGGGGACATTGAAGAGCTGTCTGAAGAAAATCTCCTGCACACCCAAAAAGATCTGCAATCCACGGTCATTGTTGCCCCGCACCACGGGAGTAAAAGCTCAAGTACACCAGCCTTTATAAACCGTGTAATGCCGCAATATGTTGTTTTCTCAGCCAGCCAATACGGCAGAACAACCTTTCCAGCCCCAACCATTGTCACACGCTATACAGACCGTAACTCCATTCCGCTGAAAACAGCAGATAAGGGCGGTATAACCTTCACACCTAGAGATAACACCCTTCACGTTGCAACCACTCTTCCATAAAAAAGGGCCGCTTCCTGTGTGCAGGAAGCGGCCCCTGTAACAGGAACAACAAGAAGATTACACGTCGGTAAAATCTGAGGGAGGTTTCTTCAGAAACTGCACGAATTTTGCCTTTTCAATACATTGCATATAAGCATCCTCCGGGGCAATCCAGCCACGTTGCAAATAGTCCATAATTGAATCATCAAGGGTCTGCATACCGTATTTCTTACCGGTCTGCATGACGGAAGGAATCTGATATGTCTTTCCTTCGCGAATGAGATTCCGGACCGCAGGAGTACACACGAGAATTTCCAGGGCTGCACAACGCCCCTTCACATCAATCCGCTTAAAAAGAGTCTGCGAAATAACCGCCTTCAAGGCATCAGCCAGGGTAGAACGGACCTGAGCCTGTTGATCTGAAGGGAAAATCTCAATCATCCTGTCCACTGTTTTGGCAGCATTCAAAGTGTGCAATGTGGCAAAAACCAGGTGACCTGTCATGGCAGCCTCCATGGCAAGGGAGATGGTTTCAAGGTCACGAAGTTCACCAACCATAATAATATCAGGGTCTTCACGTAAAGCACCGCGCAGGGCAGCCGAGAAACTGTCGGTATGGGTACCAACCTCACGGTGATTGACAAGAGCCTTCTGGCTTTTATGGACAAACTCTATGGGATCTTCAATGGTGAGAATATGATCACTTCGGGTACGGTTACATTCATCAACCACCGCGGCAAGGGTTGTTGACTTACCGGAACCTGTTGGACCTGTAACCAGCACCAGCCCTTTAGGCAGTTGCGACAACTTGCCGATTATACTGGGAAGATTAAGCTGTTTAACCGTCAGAATATCACTGGGAATTTCACGAAAGACAGCGCCAACCCCATTTTTCTGCTGAAAGAGGTTGCCACGATAACGGGCAAGACCGGGGATTTCATAACCAAAATCAACGTCACCTTTTTCCTCGAATTTTTTGGCCTTTTCTTCGGTGATAATTTCATACACCATGGCCTTAAGGGTGTCATTGTCCAGGATTTTATACTTAATCCGTTCAATATCACCACGAATGCGCAAGATAGGTTGCTGCCCAGACACCATATGTAAATCAGAGGCACCCTGCTCGTTCATTAATTTAAAAAAGGCATCGATCTGAGCCATGCAACTTCTCCATACTTAGGGGCCATTAAGAATGTTGACCGTTTGTATTATTTTTTTATGGCCCCTTATGCAGCTATGGACATCTCGTTGGCCATGTTATTTCTGTACAACTGCTTAAGACAAGTTATGTGCCCCACATCCTTCACCATTCCAAGGGGATTCAACCAGCTGTACTATAGCACGGCCTGAATGGCAAATACAATCCAAACTGCACCTTTAGGATGAGATAATGATATAGATAATACGACTACCGCCCAACTTCAGCCAAGGACATGAGCATTATTGGTTTTGACAGAGCTTCAGCTTGAAGTTTACGGTTTACGGTCGAAGTCTGCGCTTATCTGCCAGTTTACGGTTCAAGGTAAAACGAATCAGATAACGTCAACATCCACGAACTGTAAACTGGCAACTGGTAACTTGTTGGCATTACAGAATATTGTTTGACACTCTATAAGTTAAGCTATCAGTTGGGTGGTAACCATAATAGATAATGTTACCCTTGAAATGAATGAACCCCCAAGGTAGAATTAAATTTTATGTCAATACTTCCCGTGGGTTGTTCATGATTGCCCCAATAAAAGCGTTCACCGACCTCCATTGCCACTCAACCTATTCAGATGGCACCAATACCCCTGAGCAACTTGCTGTCATCGCCAAAGACAAAAATCTTGCGGGTATTGCCCTTACGGATCACGACACCATTGAAGGCATTGAACCCCTCCTTGCTGCCGGAATAATGCACGATGTTGAAATCATTACCGGAGTAGAGCTAAGTGCCAATCATGACGAAATCCCTGTGCATATTTTGGGCTACGGATTCGACCATAAGCACACCGGGCTGCTGACGAATCTTGCAAAGATACAGCAGACACGCGAGGCACGTAACCATAAGATCTTTGCCAACATCAAAAAAATGCACATTGACATCACCTGGAATCAGATCAAAACCATTTCCGGGGATGGGCAGGTTGGTCGCCCCCATTTTGCTGCATTTCTCATTGAGCAAGGGATTGTGGCAAATAATGAAGAAGCCTTTAACATCTACCTCCGTAAAGGTCGCCCAGCTTATGCTGAGCGAGAAAAACTCCCTGTGGAAGAGGCCATTGGAATCATCCATGGGGCAGGAGGAGTTGCCGTTATCGCTCACCCTGGCCTGATCCCCTGCAGCCAGGGTACAACCATGCAGCTCATTAACACCTTCACCTCCATGGGCCTTGACGGGATTGAAGCCTACTACCCGACCCATAGCAACACCATACGTAAACGGCTCCTCAACCTGTGCAGTGAAAAAGATCTCGTTGTAACAGGCGGAAGCGATTATCATGGTGGCATACGAGCCAATACAAGCCTTGGCGGATTTCAGAAAAGACACCGCATCCCCGCATTTATTTTTGCTGATCTCTACAACCGCTTGCAATCCCTTAAAAACAATACCCTATAGATATTAGCCATGGAAACCATCCTTGTTGTCGACGATGAGCCGAATTATCGCATTATCCTTGAAGAACTACTGGAGGATGAGGGGTTTGAAGTTTTAACCGCAAGCGACGGCGTAAAGGCCCTCGAAATTGCCCATGAAACCGACATCGACCTCATTGTCACCGATATGCAAATGCCTGGGATGAATGGTGTGGAGCTCCTTGCTGAAGCCAAGAAACGCTGGCCAGACATTCCGATTATAATGGTCACAGCCTTTGGTGAGATTGACAAGGCCGTGTCTGCCATGCAGGCCGGCGCATTCAACTTTCTATCCAAACCGTTTAAGAATGATGAACTTATTGCCAACATCAAGAAGGCAATTGAACATCACTCTATTCTTCGTGACAATACCAGACTGCGTAAAGAGGCCAAAGAGAGATGTAATTTTTCCGGCATGATTGGCAAGAACCGCAAGATGCAGCAGGTATATTCCCTCATCGAAAAGGTAGCGCCAACCCGCACCTCTGTACTGATCACAGGTGAAAGCGGCACAGGCAAGGAACTCATCGCCAAGGCCATCCATTACAACTCCGACCGCGAAAAGGCGCCGTTTATCACTGTAAATTGCGCCGCCCTTCCTGACACCTTGCTGGAAAGCGAGCTTTTCGGCCATGAGAAAGGGGCTTTCACCGGGGCCATCTCCTTACGCAAGGGGAGGTTTGAACGAGCCGACACAGGCACCCTCTTTCTCGATGAAATAGGCGAAATGGCCATAGGTCTGCAGGCAAAACTGCTGAGAATTATTCAAGAACAGACATTTGAACGGGTCGGCGGCTCTACCGAGTTAAAGGTGGATGTCCGTATCCTTGCCGCCACCAACAAGGATCTGAAAGAAGAGGTAAAGAATGGGACTTTTCGTGAAGACCTCTACTACCGCTTAAATGTTCTTAACATCCATGTTCCGCCCCTGCGGGAACGCATGGATGACATCCCTTTACTGGCACGTTATTTTGTCGAAAATTTCAGCAGGGAGATGGAAAAGCCGACATTAACCATCAGCCAGGAAGCCCTTGGTTTTCTGACATCACTTCCATGGGACGGCAATATCAGGGAGCTTGAGAACACCATTGAGAGAGCATCAATACTGTGTAATCAAAACATTATTGAACCAGAGGATGTGCAACCTGACACCCTCAGCGCGAACCACCCGGATATAGGCGCAGAAATTAACATTGATGATCTCTTTCGGCCGGACATCAGATTGCCGGACATCCTCGACGCCATAGAAAAGAAATTACTCCTGCGCGCCATGGAGCAGGCTGACTATGTCCAGACAAGGGCGGCTAAAAGTCTCGGCATCACCAAGAGCCTGCTGCAGTACAAGATGAAAAAATTCTCCATCAAAAAGAAACCAAAAGCGTAAGTATTTATTGTGTTTACTGTAGTTTTATATACTCTATATCTACCTAAAGATTTTATATTATCAGATTAATAAATTAAAGAGACTTATCGTGAACGCCTCAATCATTTCAATCATTTTTCTTGCCATTCTCAGCCTGGCCCATCTTCTCCTCGTTATCCTGCTCATCCCTGTACTGAAACAAGTTCGCAGAACAGCCAAGCACGCGGAGACAACCCTGGACAATCTCGACAAGCAACTGGTCCCCCTTCTCGAAACAGCACATGCAACGGCTGAAGAGCTTCAGTTGCTCACTATTTCAGTAAATGATAAGATTGACAAAACAGACAACTTATTTGCAGAAATTGGTGAAGCGAGCCATGTTGTTGCAACAACAAGTGCTATCCTGCGAGATAAAGTCAGCCCGCTTCTCATTCAACTTGCCGGGGTCAGCTCCGGCGTTAAAGCCTTTAGCAACTTCTTTAAACGTTAGGGGCTGTTAATAATATTGACCAGGTAAGCGCAGACTCCGGGTAAGTGCAGAGACTCCGTTGTAGCAATTTATGCACGGCCCCTTATGCAGCTATGGGCATCTCGTTGGCCATGTTATTTTTTTTACAACTGCTTAAAGATGGATCCGTTGACTTGGCAATCTACCTGAAATATAAACAACCATTTCACTAATTTTCACTAAGGAGAATCACCAATGTACAGAGACGACTACCATAATTCAGGAACTTCTCTCCTTTCATTTCTAGCAGGCACTGTAATCGGTGCAGGTATTGCCCTACTCTATGCTCCAAAAACGGGTAAAGAAACACGGGAAATCCTTGTTGACTATGGACAGGAGCTAAAAGACAAGAGCGCCAATTTACCCATGAACGCCTGCCAATCGGCAGATGGGCTTGTTGATCGTGGTCGTAACCTTATTGATCGTGGCAAAGATCTTATTGAGCAGGGCACAGACATGGTCACATCAGGCAAGGAATATCTTGATGAAAAGAAACAAGCCCTGAGCGATGCTATTGAGGCGGGTAAGGACGCGATGGAGCGTGAAAAAGAGGACTTGGCATCATCATTGAGTTCAGACGAGTAGGCACCACGCAAAGTTTCACCAATAAAAAAAGCCATGATCGTATTGATCATGGCTTTTTTTGTCTCCTACCAAGAGAGGCAGGAAAGGGTATCTATTACTTAAGGGCCGTTTATAGCAATTTCTGTATGGCCCCTTATGCATCTATGGACATCTCGTTGGCCATGTTATTTTTTTTACAACTGCTTAACAGGCAACCTGCTGAACAGTGGCAGGCATTGGCGGCAAAAGAAATGGTAATACCTTCTTGCCAGCAGCCTTGGTGGCCATAACAACCTTATCAAGAACATCTTCAAAGCCATTTTCATCACGGTGCACAAGCTGCCAGCAGTCTTGATGCTCAGCCAGCATTTGCATAAAGGCAATATGCTGCGTATGTCCAGCCTTTGTTGCTGTTACATGGCCAAGAAGCGGGCAACCAAGGAGTGCCAAGTCACCAATAACATCTAAAACCTTATGCCGGGCAAATTCATCACCAAAACGCAACCCTTCAGCATTAACAATGCCGTCACGATCAATCACAACAGCATTATCAAGTGAACCGCCAAGGGCCTTGCCATTGGCGCGAAGATACTCAACCTGCTCCAGGAAACCAAATGTCCGCGCAGAGGCAATCTCTTTGGAAAAAGACTCGAAATTGACATTCACCGTGTACGACTGACTCTCAATCACAGGATGATCAAAGATAATGTTACTTGTCACCTTAAAACCATTAAACGGCTTCACGGTCACCTCAGTATCACCATCCTTAAAGGTCATCGGCTTGACAATTTTCATCATGAGACGGGCAGCTTTCTGGACCTTCCTATTCATCTTTAAAAGATGAACAAAAGGTGCGGCGCTACCATCCATAATTGGCAGTTCGTCACTGTCAATCTCCACAAGGACATTGTCAATATCAAGACCGGATAACGCGGCAAGTAAATGCTCAGTTGTACCGACAAAAACATCATCATGAGCAAGGGTAGTCGCAAGAGATGTATCACTCACCTTATAAACTGAGGCATTAACAACACGGTCTCCGGCAAGATCTGAACGCTTAAAACAAATACCGCTATCAGCAGCTGAGGGTTTCACGGTAAGCTTGACGGGCTTACCAGAATGTAAACCAACCCCGACAAATGAAATTTCTTTTTTTACTGTATGTTGCCACATATTAAATTCTCTATTTTTTTCACCCTCAAGACATCCAAGGGCTTTTAAATTCGACACAATTAAACTGTACCAAGAGAATATGCAATTAACAGGCCAACAACACAACATGAAGAGATGAGCCGCTTAACCACCAAACTACAAGAAGTTACAGGCAGAAATACATCTCATACCTCAGTGTGTACAAAAACACCACAAACCTTAACATCCTTATCCTGCGTGGTTATTTACCCACACTAGCAAGTATAAACGCAGCAAATGCCGGCTCCATCTGCACATCCATTTGCAACTTATATAACGGCAGTCCGCAGGAACAATCCGCCAGCTTCACAAAATCTTTTTCTGTTACAACAAGGGCTGCAAGCTGCATTTTTTTTGCCCTGGCAACAATGGAATCCACCTGCCCCTGGGTATACCTATGGTGATCAGCGAAGGATTTAAACAACTTCACATCAAGACCTGCATCCGCCAGACTCTCTCTAAAATAAAAAGGCTGAGCAAGACCACAAAAAGCTGCTACCTTCATCCCTGAACAGTTCTCAATCTTAAGCTCTGCACCCAACCCATCCTTAAGAGACACAGGGGAATAACCAGCAAAGAAAACAGGGACATCAGGAAAGCGACCCTGGAGTGCAACCTTAATAGCCTCTGCCTTCGCCTGTTTCTCTTCACTCACACAGGTAAGAACAAAACAATCGGCTCGCTGTAACGCCGCCAATGGCTCACGCATATCTCCGCCAGGAAAAACTCTATTATTACCCAAAAAGCTATCTACTTTAAAAAGAACAATATCAAGATCACGCTGTAATTTCAGGTGCTGAAAGCCGTCATCCAAAAGGATGAGATCACAGCCCAGCTCATGGGCGCAATAATCACCAACCAAGGCTCGATCTTTACCTGTTGCAACCACCACACCAGGCAATGACTCTGCCATCAGATACGGCTCATCACCAGCCTGCTCAACATCCAGCAAGAGCTCATGGCCATTGGCAACGAGATTAATATCCCCTTTGCCCTTTGAGCTGTAACCGCGACTGACAATCGCCACCTTCCGGTCCGCAAAGAGTTTCGCTAAATACATAACCATTGGCGTCTTACCGGTCCCCCCCATGGTCAAATTGCCGACACTGACCACAGGAACACCCAGCTTACGAGACTTGAATCTCCCCTTTTTATACCAAGCGGCCCGCAGACTCATGACCCAGCCATACAGGGGGGCAAAGGGGCGACCGAAGATGAAGGAAAATCTTGGGGGATTGGGGTTTATTGTTCTTTTATCAGACACAGCTCATTCCTAATTAGAGGCCGTCAAAGATGTTGGCCGTTTATATCAATTTCTTTATGGCCCCTTATGCAGCTTTGGACATCTCGTTGGCCATGTTATTTTTTTTACAACTACTGATTACAGATTATAAGATTCAAGACTCAAGCAGCCGGGCAACAATATCAAGATGGCGCTTTGTTACCCCCTGACGTTTTAGAATATACTCCAGTGCTGCCTGCCCTGACTTCTTACATTGGTCCCTATCTTTCAGCAACCCACATATCTCCTGACCAAGCATGATTTTATCAGATACCTGCACAGCACATTCCTCTGCAAGCATCTCATCACAAATATCTTCAAAATCTTCCATGTGCGGGCCAAAAATGACCGGCTTCCCGTAGGCCGCAGGCTCCAGAGGATTATGCCCCCCAAAGGGTTTGAGCGAACCGCCAATAAAGGCGATATCCGCCTGTTTATAGAAGGAAACCAGTTCACCCATAGTGTCGACAATGAGACAATCTATCTCGGAATCAATGGTCGGACAGCGACTCCATAAACAACTACTCAACCCATGGTTGTTAAATATTCCGGCAACCTCCTGCCCCCTGCTAATATCCCGCGGAGCAACCACAAAACACACATCAGCCCAGGCCTTTTTCACCCCAGCAAGAACAGAGGCCAGTTCCTCCTCCTCCCCTGGGTGAGTGGAGCCAAAGACAATAACCCTTTTAAACGGGAACACCGGCGCCACAACCTTCTCCTCAGGCTGCCACTCGGGCATGGCAGCATCAATCTTCAAATTGCCGGGGACTGTTATTTTTTCACTCGCCACCCCAAGCTCCTGCATGCGCTGCACATCGGCAGCGGTTTGCATACCTAGACAGGTAAAGGAATTAAACAGGGGTAAAAACAAACTCGGGTATTTTTGATAGTTCCGAAAAGACTGGATGGAAATCCGACCGTTAACCAGAAAAGAGGCCGCGCTCGATTTCTTCATCTCCGCCAGAAAATTCGGCCAAAAATCTGTCTCCACCTGAATATACAGATCCGGCCGAACCACCGAAACAAAATAACGCGCAATCAGGAAATGGTCATAGGGAAATTCTATGAAACCATCAACAACACCCTCAAGCCGCGTCTTGGCGTAGAGCATCCCGCCTGTTGTGGAGGAGGAAAGGACAATGGCCGCATCCGGGTATGTCTTGCGCAGCGCCTTAACCAGTGATACAACGGAGGACAATTCACCAACCGACAGGGCATGCACCCAAAAGCGGCGGGTTGCACCACCCATATCTTGCATTTGCCTGCGTAAACCGAAACCGCATCTTCCCCAGAAACGGATTCGATATTTTTCTTTTGACAAAACAAGAAGCAGGCCCACCGGCCAAAGCAGCAGAATGAGTAAATTCTGCAGTAAATTATAAACAAATCGTACCATCTTATGAATATCATCCTTTTTAGTCATGACGAATTAAAGCTTCCAACCCTTACCGTGGAAGATTACCGGGCCCGCCACATCATTAAAATTATAAAAGCACAACCCGGCGACATCCTCACCACAGGCGAGATCAATGGCCCAAAGGGCACCAGCCGCATTCTCCATATTGGCCCAAACAGTGTCACCTTTGCAGATATCACACATACCTGTATCAGTTCAAGACCACAGGTCGATCTTGTCATGGCTCTGCCCAGACCCATTATGCTGAAACGGGTCTTGGCACAGGTGGCCACCTTCGGTATAGACCACCTCTTTCTCATCAATTCAAATCGGGTGGAAAAGAGCTTCTTCTCCTCCTCAAAACTTCATCCTGAGAAGATGCATAGCCGTCTCATAGCAGGGCTTGAACAGGCCGGCGCCACAGCCCTGCCCACCGTGTCCATCCACAAACGTTTTCGGCCATTCATTGAAGACGAACTCCCCGAACACATGGCGGATTACATACATTGCGGTCTGGCCCATCCCGGAGCTATTGCGCAACTCCAAGACATCATCCCCCTGGGATCCCGAAACAGGGGCAGTAGCGCCAAGACACTCCTCATTATCGGACCAGAGGGGGGCTGGGTGGAGTATGAGGTGGAAAAATTTACAGAATGTGGAGCCAAGCCTTTTTCCATGGGGGAGCGCATACTCCGGGTTGACTCCGTGGTGCCAGCCCTGTTAAGCCAACTCGCACTTTTGCGATCCATGTAAGCCGCAGTCAAACCATTCATTGGCTGCAGAATCACCCTGCAATCCGTGTTTTCACCTTTGCAATAATCGCTGTCATTTCATGCAGCTGCAGCATATGCAGCAGCACGCCATACACCGCACCACCGGTCACTACATAAAAGCCCACCGATAAAACCTGCTGCAGCAGCGACCATGCAGCCGGATCAAATAAACCTGCAGCAAAGTACAGCCACCCACCCATACAGCCTGCAGCAATGATAATTTTCACAAGTGCCAGCCCAACATAGGAATAGGAAAACCCTGACAGCTTTCTACTCAGCACCACAAAAAGAAAAAGAAAATTACAACTCATGGAAACGGCAAGTGACATGGCAATGGCATTGAACCCATACTCCCCAACAAAATAGGAAACAAACCCATAGTTTACCCCCACAGCAAGAAAGCTCCCGATAACCGGCACACGGGAATCTTCCAAGGCGTAAAACGCCGGGGCCAGGATCTTCACAGCGGCATAGGCAAAAAGACCAAGGGAATAAAAGCGCAGAACACTCGCCGTGTTCATTGTATCAACGGCATTAAACCTACCATGCTCAAAGATGAGGCGAATAATGGGTTCCGCCAAAACCCACAACCCCACAGCTGAAGGAATGGCGAGACAAAACCCCATGGTGAGGGATGAAGCAAGGGAGTCACGCACCCGTGACACCTCTCCCCTTGAAATATATTTAGCAAGCAGCGGCAGAGTTGCAGTGGACAAGGCCACACCAAACACGCCAATGGGCAGCTGCACCAAACGAAAGCCATAGTTGAGCCAGGAAACAGAACCGGGGATACAGGCTGAGGCAAACTTCGTATTCACAAAAACATTAAATTGCGTAGCAGAAACACCGATAACAGCAGGGGCAAGCAAGACAAGGATGCGCCGTAGACCAGGATCACGTAAATTCAGATAGGGGCGAAGCCTGAAACCAACCTTGCGCAGTAACGGGAGCTGGCAGCAAAGCTGCAGCCCTCCACCAATGAGCGTCCCCACTGCCATACCTGAAATAGGTGGATACCCCAGAGCTGAAAACCAATACACACAGCCAAGACCGCCAACAATAGAGCCCATATTAAAAAAGGCTGAGGCCATTGCCGGAACAAAGAACTTACCCTTTGTATTCAGCGCCCCCATCACCACTGCCGACAGGGAGATTAAGATCAGGAAAGGAAACATAATGGAGGCAAGCGTTGTCGTCAAAGCAACCTTGGCAACATCTGCTTCAAATTCCCCGTCCACGAGAAGCAGAACAAGATCTTCCGCAAAATAAATACCAAGCAAGGTCAACAGACTGAGCAAAATCCCAAAAAACGCCAGGACATTATTGGCAAGCTTCCACGTCTCCACCTCACCCTTATTTACGTTATAATCTGAGAATACTGAAACAAAGGCTGCCGACAACGCCCCTTCACCAAAAAGATCCCGGAGCAGATTAGGAATACGAAAAGCAACCACAAAGGAGTCATAGGCAAAACCTGCACCAAAAAAATAGGCAAACACCTGTTCCCGAATAAGACCCAGGACACGACTACACATGATGGCAATGGAAACAAGGCCGGCAGATTTAGCAACAGTGGTAGTATCAGCAGAAGCTTTTTGCATAGACGAGCTACAAAGACGATATAAATATTATTCAATAGAGAGGAAAAAACAACAACACATGGTACATAAACAATAAGACCACAACAATAACCATTTAAAGATTTTGATGCTTTATATATCTTCTTGATTTCTCCGAAACCAGCCGATAGTATAAGGAAGTCAACATACGTTAACCGGTTGTTTTACATAACATTATCCCCTTGCAGATGCCATCGACATTCAAGGGGTTGGCAACCCGCCAACTACAACAAAGCACGCAGAGCGAACGGAGCATTCCATGGGGGCAGCCATCACTACACGAAACATCATCCTACTTGGCCATTCTAAATGCGGCAAAACAACACTCGCCAAAGCAATCCTCAAACAGGCGGGTGAGGAACAGCAGCTCCTCGACCATGACCCGGAATCCATGCGCCACCATATGACCACCACATCGTGCCATGTCTCTTTTCCTTGGAATAATACCCAGATCATGCTGACCGACACCCCGGGTGACGAGAACTTCATCCACGAAGCACAGGTCTTGGCCCATGTGTCTGACAATGCCATTTTAACTATTTGTGCTAATGAGTCTCATCATTTCCAGACAGAAAAAGCCGCCGCCCTCATTCAGCAGTCGACCATGCCGTCCATCCTGTTTATCAACAAGATGGATACTGAAGATGCAGATTTCAACGGCACCATCAAGGCCATCCGCACCAACATCTTACTGGATCCAGCAGTCCTGTATCTGCCAATTGGTTCGGGTGCCAGTTTTTCCGGCATTGTCGATGTGATTAATGAACAGGCCTATTATTTCACAGCACCTGATGAGGCTCGGGAGATCCCCCCTGAACTTAAAAAAGATGCCTATCTTGCCCTGGGCCACCTCATGGAACAGGTGGCGGAAACAGATGATGATCTCATCGAAGAACTCCTTGAAGAGGGCGAACTTGAAAAGAGTGCCCTCATTACGGGTCTCCGTAGGGGTGTGGCATCAGGCGCACTTTCACCTGTCCTGCCTGGTTCAGCATCCCAAGACAAATCAACCTATTTTCTCATGCAGATAATGAGCGAATTATTCCCCCCTGCAAAGAGTCATGACCAGCCGCTCTCCTGCCAGATATTCAAAGTGGATCATAACCCGGAGTACGGCGTACAATATTATTGCAAAATCAATGCAGGCACCCTCACCCCAGGCACCATCTTCAACAACACCCGTAATGTCGAGGAAACAATACGCTCCCTCCATATTCCCCAGGCAAACGAACTGCTTGCAACAGATATTGTTCCAGCAGGCATGTTTGCCATCATTACCGACCTTTCCTCCAGCGGGCCAGGTGATACCCTTACAGGATCTCCACAGACCAGTCTGCTGCATGAAGAATTACCTCCCATCGCCAGGGCTTGTGCCACCTGTGCCGTCACCAGCAAGTCAACCGACACAGAGACCATGTTCACAGTGCTTGCAAAAATGATGTCTGAAGACCATGCCCTACATTTGACCCAGGAACCCTCCACAGGAGAAACACTTATTTCAGGAGGAGGTCGACTACATCTCGATGTGGCAATCGAAAGGATAAAAAGGAAATTTGGCGTCGAACTTGAGCTGACGTTACCAAGAATCCCCTACCAGCAGCAGGACGATACAGGCAAGGAGGATAAGATACTCCTTGAACCTGTAATGAAACTCAACGTCACTATCCCTGTTGACTGTGTTGGTGAAGTGATCACCGACCTTGGAAGACGTCGGGGAAAAATCATGGAGATGCGCTCTGAATCCCGAGACGAAATGATCATTGCCCACGTTCCCATGGCAGAAATCCTTGAATACGGCGCAGAACTGGCAGATATGACTGGTGGACGGGGAAATTTCAAGGCGTTATTCTCCCATTATGAAAAAACCGATGGAGAAAGGCCCTGATGGTGGAAAAAACCATATTTAAATGCGGCATCCTCACCATGAGCGACAAGGGGTCCCAGGGGTTACGGGAAGATACCAGCGGACCGCAATTAAAAAAACAGATTGAAGCGGCTGGCCCCTTTGAGGTGAGAGAATATAGTATTGTTGCGGACAACCCCGAACAGATTAAAGCAACATTGCTGAGCTGGGTGGACGACAAAAAACTTGATCTCATCCTCACCACAGGAGGCACGGGTGTAAGCCCCACAGACCAGGCGCCAGAAACCACCCTCCCCCTGCTTGACAAGGAAATTCCAGGAATCAGCGAAGCCATGCGCGCGGCAAGCATAAAAAAAACCGTCAACGCAATCCTTTCAAGGGGCGTGTCCGGGATACGCAAGTCCACCCTCATCATCAACCTGCCGGGAAGTGAACGGGGGGCACGGGAGAATCTGGACGCTGTGATTACAGGACTTGAACATGCCGTGTATAAGATCAATGGCGGAACAAAAGATTGTGGAGCCACCTGACACCAATACCCTCTTCCCCAAACAAAAAAAGGCTTCTGGAAATTCCAGAAGCCTTTTTTTTGTACTATGCAATTAAAATAAGCTAAATAAACTCAACCGACTCTTCATCTTCAGCACGGGCAGCCACCTCACCGATGAGGTGTGGAGACTCACCAAGGGCAACAAGCTGCTGCATGGCGTCATCAACGATATTTTCATCAACAACAATGGCCATACCAATACCGTAATTAAAGGTCCGACGCATCTCGCTTGCCGGAACATTCCCCTTCTCTTCCAAGAACTTGAAAATAGGCTGAATCGGCCAGCTTCCTTCTTTGATAACTGCCTTACAGCTCTTGGGAAGGACACGTGGGATATTATCGTCAAAACCACCACCCGTAATATGCACCAAGCCGCGGACCTTATAATTCTTGAACAAATTCAGAAGTGGTTCGGTATAAATTCGGGTAGGCTTAATGAGTTCTTCACCGAGGGTACAGCCAAGCTCATCAATATAATCATCAACCTCCAGCCCAAGCTCTTCAAAACAGATTTTCCGCACCAGAGAAAAGCCGTTGGAGTGAATACCGCTTGATGACAAGCCAATAATCTTATTGCCAACCTTAATATCAGAGCCGTCAATAATCTTATCACGTTCTGCAACACCAACCACAAAACCAGCAAGGTCATAATGCCCCTTCTGGTACATACCCGGCATTTCAGCAGTTTCACCGCCGATGAGAGAACATTTTGAGATTTCACATCCCTTGGCAATGCCTTTCACTACTTCCAGGGCAACACCTGTTTCAAGCTTGCCTACAGCAAAATAGTCCAGAAAGAACAGAGGCGTCGCGCCACTCACAACAATATCATTCACACACATGGCGACAAGATCAATGCCAATGGTGTCATGGACATTACACTTATTAGCAATGAGCAATTTGGTTCCGACACCATCCGTACCGGAAACAAGAACAGGATCTTTATAACGATCACCGCCCAAGGCAAACAGGCCGCCGAAACCGCCGATATCGGTGAGAACACCACGCCGAAAGGTGGCGGCCACAAAGGGTTTTATATCAGAGATAAAATCATTGGCCTTGTCAATATCAACACCGGACTCGGCATAACGTGAAGAAGTAGGTTTACTCATTTTTTTCTTTTATTTTCTTATTTATTAGATGGGCACATGCAGGCTTACGACTTCTCTTAAGACACCTGATCCAAAGGGAATAAAGCCATCAGCATTGATGCAAACAGTATCGACATACGCAAGATGCCTGAAAAGATAGCAGTCAGGCGACGGTTCAGTTAATAATCCAGTAATGCAATAAATGTCAAATAAATTGTGAAGACAGGCTAATACCACCACTGGTGCAATTTCCCATAAGTATACATTAAACTTTGTGTTATGTTTCTTTTTTTTGTTTAAAAAAAAATATTCTCCCATATCCCCTTTTTTATTAAAGCCACAAGGACCTTTAGGGGAAAAAGCAATTGACATTCACCTATAATACATGGTAACAAGAGCGACTTATTTTCAGGTACTGTATGGATTAGCCGTCAGTATCATACTGAGCATCAGCACGATACTCAGTTTTCACTTCCTTCTTGCTCCCTTTTGCGGGGGGCCTCATGTCCACAAGGAGAATCTTATGGGAATGTACGAAACAATTTCGATCATCATGCCGAATGCTGGTGAAGAAGTTATTGAGCAAATCAACGAAAAAACCGCTAAAATCATTACTGATACCGGCGGAGAAATCCTGAAAGTTGATAAATGGGGTATAAAAACACTTGCCTACCCTATTAGAAAAGAACCTCAAGGCTATTACGTCTACACCGTGTTCTCTGGAAACAGTGATGGTGTAAATGAGATGGAACGTATCTTCCGTATTGATGATAACGTCCTTAAATATATGACAATCAAGCTTGGCAAAGACTTTGTCCTCACCGACACCGCTCCCGACACTGAAACTGAAGACGAAGAGTCAGCAGTAGCAGAAGCCTAAAAAAGCCAACTCAAAATCACTCAGCTTATATATAAAGGATAGATCATGAGAAAAAAGAGAATTTTTCAACGTCGTAAGGTATGCCGATTCTGTGCAGATAAAGAGCTTGTCATTGATTATAAAGAAGTAAAAGTTCTGAGAAGTTTCCTCACCGAGCGTGGAAAAATAATTCCCCGCCGTATTTATGGAAACTGTGCCAAGCACCAGCGGCAAATGACGGAAGCAATTAAACGTGCCCGCCAAATAGCCCTGTTGCCGTATGCTGGAAACACACAAAGCTAATTAACTTTCGTGAGTATTCAAGCTAAAGAAGAGCCAAACAGATCACAGGTTATACGGGGAATACTCCTCACCTCACTTTGTTGCGTCCTTCCTGCTCTGTCCACTGGTTTCGACTGGCTGAGAACGTTTATTCCACTGGCACCTTTTTGTTTTTGTGTGCTTTTTGGACAGGAGATTGGTAGAAGAATAACCCTGTTTGGGTTTCTTGTCGCCGTCGCATTCTCAATAGTTATAGGGAACAGTGGCAATATTATTTTCCCTTTAGCCCTGCTTCCTGTTGGAATAGGGCTAGCCTTAACTGCAGAGTGGGAATACTCTCCAGCTAAAGCAGGATTAATAACAACAGCGCTCATCCTTGCTGGTTGGATCATCAGTGGTCTTTTTTACTATACCACCACTGGTCAAAACCCATATAATGAAGGATTACAGGCCATGGATAAGGCCTTTGCTGATTTGGCGGAGATGTACAAGACATCTTCCGATATCCCTGAAGATGTCCTTCGTGATGTCATACAGGGCATTGAAACCATGCGGCAGGCAACCCAAGCCATTTTCCCAAGCCTACTCATCGCAACAGCGATTTTTACAAGCTGGGTCAATATGGTTTTGGGGAACAGGATTATCCGAAACAGTGATTCTGGAATAACAGTATGGCCCGTATTTAAATACTGGCGGATTTCAGACAATCTGATTTGGATTTTGATTATAGCTGGTATGAGTTCTCTCATTCCACTGGCGTCAATAAAAGGTCTTGGACTTAACCTACTGCTGATTATGGGAACTATCTACTTCTTCCAGGGAGTAGCTGTTCTGCTTGCTGTACTGGATCGATTTAAGACACCAACCCCTGTACGTTTTTTGATCTATGTCCTGCTTGTAGTGCAAACCTATTCAGTTTTTATAATTGCCATTATCGGCATTATAGATGTCTGGAAAGATTTGGGTAAGATTTACTCACAACCGAAAGAAAATTAAGAATTAACCCAACCCTGTTACAAAACGCAGGGTTGAAATAAACGACAGGTTTACACCTGAGGTGATTATCATGGAACTTATTTTAAAACAAACAATTGATACACTTGGACCAGAAGGCGCCATTGTCGACGTTAAACCTGGTTTTGGCCGCAACTATCTCCTTCCCCAAGGCATGGCAGTAGTGGCAACCAAAAATGCCCTGATGGAACGTGAAAAAAATACGGCCGCTATTCAGGCCCGGATTGATACCGAACGTGGTACAGCTAACGTTCTTTCCAAGAAATTATCAGGAACCACTCTGACGATTGCCATGCGTTGCGGTGAAGACTCCAGGCTCTACGGCTCTGTAACCAATGCGGACATTGCTGAGAAATTGCAGGAAAAGGGAATCACCATTGACAAACGTAAGCTCACTATTGAGAGTGCGATAAAATCCCTTGGTCAGTACAACGTACATTACAAGGCGGGCTACCAGATCACTGCGGAGTTCACCATTGATATCGTTTCTATAGATGCCAAGCCAGAAGTCAAAGAGACCGTCCAAGAAGAAGCTCCAGCAGTTACAGAAGTGGCTGAAGTGGAAGAAGCAGCTACTGAGTAAGCCTGTTACTTTCTATCTTTGCCGGTAGTATTTTAAAGCGATTTTTTTCTTAGGGTTGACCCTTTGAAATCAATCGCTTTTTTTTTGCCTTTATGGCAATGTGAGCATCATTCTGCCATTGCCTTATTTACCCTGCTCACAGCTCTTTTTTTCATGGTTTCACACCCTATGCAAGAACCATACGATAATCTCATGGATCACCCGTACCCAACACCTCCACCTCCTGCAAGACGCATCCCCCCCCGTAATACGGAGGCCGAGCAATGTGTCTTAGGCGCGGTTCTGCAGCAACCCGGCATGATGGCGAAAACCGTTGATCATATTGCCTCTGAAGATTTCTACCTCGACACCCATAAAACCATTTTCAACTCCATGGTCATCCTGTTTGAGAAGAACGAACCTCAAGACATGATCACCATTATTAACCACCTGACGTCAACGAACAAGCTTGATGCTGCAGGCGGCCCAGCCTATATTGCAACCCTCACCGATACCGTGCCGCTTGCTTCAAATATTGTGCATTACGCGAAAATCGTCCGGGAAAAATCCATTCTCAGGCAACTCATTGCCACCACAACATCCATTGCCTCCCGCTGTTATGATGAGCAGGATGATATTGACCGTCTCCTCGATGACGTTGAAACCACTGTTTTTGAAATATCCTCCAGTAAGAGTGGTTCAAAATTTGAGGCCTTAAGCGAAATTATGAAGGGCACCTTTGACAAGGTCACGGCCCTTGCCGAACGTAAAGAACTCATCACCGGGGCACCCTCCGGGTTTGATCAGTTTGACCAGATGACCGCAGGGTTGCAGCCATCCGACCTCATCATTATTGCCGGCCGGCCCAGTATGGGTAAAACAGCCATTGCCATGAACATGGTGCAGAATACGGCCATGGATCATCAAACATCTGTGGCCGTTTTCTCCCTTGAAATGTCAAAGCATCAGCTCGCCATGCGTCTCCTCTGTTCTGTGAGCAAGGTTGATTCCAACATGGTCCGTACAGGTCATATCAAGGAAAATGACTGGCCGAAACTAACCAGGGCAACGGGTGAGCTGACCAAGGCGCCTATCTTTATTGATGACACGGCAGGCATCACGGTGCTTGAAATGCGCGCCAAGGCCAGACGCCTCAAGATAGAGCATGATATCGGTCTCGTCGTCGTTGACTACCTGCAGCTCATGAAGGGACGCGGTGACAGTCGTGAACAGGAGATCAGTGAAATTTCAAGATCCCTCAAGGCCATGGCAAAAGAGCTTGAGATTCCTGTTGTGGCCCTTTCTCAGCTGAATCGTTCCCTTGAGGCCCGCCCCAATAAGCGCCCCATACTTTCTGATCTTCGTGAGTCTGGAGCCATTGAACAGGATGCCGATGTCATCTGCTTTATCTACCGGGATGAGGTGTATAATAAATCGGAAGACAACCCCAACAAGGGTATTGCCGAACTCATCATCGGCAAACAACGGAACGGCCCCACAGGAACCGTCAAGCTGAGTTGGATTGGGAAGTATACCACCTTTGAAAACCTAGCATTTCAACAGGATCCGAACGGTCCTCCCCACCAAGAATAGTTCGCTCATTTCAGCAACCCATAACTTTCACCCTTAGGAACACCCATGTCTCAAGATACCAGTCATTATGATTTTGCCGCAATTGAAGCAAAATGGCAGGATAAATGGTTACAGGATAAAACATTTAAGGTCTCAGAAGACAAAACAAAGGAGAAGTACTATCTCCTGGAAATGTTCCCCTACCCATCAGGACGTATCCATATGGGTCATGTGCGCAACTATACTATCGGGGATGTTGTGGCCCGGTTTAAACGCAAGCAGGGCTATAATGTCCTGCACCCCATGGGCTGGGATGCCTTTGGTCTTCCTGCTGAGAATGCCGCCATAAAAAATGGTATTCACCCGGCGAAATGGACCTATGAGAACATGGATTACATGCGCACCCAGCTCAGCCAAATGGGTCTGTCCTATGACTGGGATCGTGAAATTGCCACCTGCAACCCAAAATATTACAAATGGGAACAGCAATTCTTCATCGAGTGTTATGAAAAGGATCTCATCTACCAGAAGATCACCGTGGTGAACTGGTGTGAGACCTGTCAGACGGTTCTTGCCCGTGAACAGGTTATTGACGGCTGCTGCTGGCGTTGCGACCAGGGGGTTGAACCCCGGAAGATGAACGGCTGGTTCTTCAAGATTACGGATTACGCCGAAGAGCTCCTTGCGGAATGTGATCACCTGGACGGCTGGCCTGAAAAAGTTCTCACCATGCAGCGCAACTGGATTGGCAAGTCTGTAGGGGCTGATATTGACTTCAAGGTTGAGGGGCGTGATGATGTCTTGACCATCTTTACCACCCGGCCCGACACCATTTATGGGGCGACCTTCATGTCCATTGCCCCGGAACACCCCCTGGTTGCAGAACTCACCAAGGGCACTTCCCGTGAGGCCGAGGTTGCGGATTTCGTCAAGAAAACCATCATAGCCAAACAACGGCAAAAGGCCGGGGACGAACTGGACAAGGAAGGTGTCTTCACCGGCGGGTACGGCATTAATCCCTACACCGGCGACAGGGTGCCCATTTATGCGGCAAACTTCGTCCTGATGGAATACGGCACGGGTGCGGTCATGGCGGTTCCGGCCCATGACCAGCGGGACTTTGAGTTTGCCAAGAAGTACAACATAGACATCAAGGTTGTGGTGCAGCCAGCAAAAGAGCCTCTTGAGGCAAGCAGCATGGAGGAGGCGTACACCGACCCCGGTGTGCTGGTCAATTCCGGTGAATTTTCAGACCTCAAATCAGCTAAGGCCAAAAAGGCCATCACCCATAAGGGTGAGCAGGAAGGGTTTGGTCGCAGGCAAACCACCTACAGACTCCGTGATTGGGGGATCTCACGTCAGCGATACTGGGGCACACCAATACCCATGATTCATTGCCAGGAATGCGGGGTGCAGCCAGCCCCACTCGAATCCTTGCCCATCACCCTGCCCATGGATGTCACCATTGACAAGTCCGGTCAATCCCCCTTGCACACTCTGGAATCCTATTACGCCACGAGCTGCCCAAAATGCGGCGGCGCGGCCAGACGGGAAACAGACACCCTGGACACCTTTGTTGAATCATCATGGTATTTTGCCCGTTACACCTGCCCAACCAACACAGAGACCCCCCTTGACAGGGAAGCGGTGGACTATTGGCTCCCGGTTGACCAATACATCGGCGGCGTTGAACATGCCATCCTCCACCTCCTCTACTCACGCTTTTTCACGAAGATCTTACGGGATCTCGGCTATCTCACCGTTGGCGAGCCGTTCAAGAACCTTCTCACTCAGGGCATGGTGATCAAAGACGGGTTCAAGATGAGTAAGTCCAAGGGCAATGTTGTGGATCCGGCCATCCTCATTGAAAAATATGGCGCTGATACCGTGCGCCTCTTTTCACTCTTTGCAGCGCCCCCTGAGCGGGATCTGGAATGGAGTGATCAAGGTGTTGACGGGGCCTATCGTTTCCTGAATAAGGTGCACCGCTTTATCATGAAACACCTCGACATAATTAAAGACAAGAACCTGAACATCCCGGAAGTGTTATCAGGGAGTTCCAAGGATCTGCATCGCAAGACCCATCAAACCATCGCCAAGGTTACGGCTGATATTGATGACAAGTTTCATTTCAATACCGCCATTGCCGCGGTCATGGAGTTAAACAATACTCTTGCCAGCCTGACCAGCCCTGAAAGCCAGGAATATCCAGAACCTGGCGTTATTCAGGAAGCAGCCCTGGCCATCATCCAGCTTCTCTCGCCAATGGTTCCCCATTTCAGCGAAGAGCTATGGCAACTGGTTGGTAATGAGGGAACCTTAACCCACTCCCCCTGGCCAGTCTTTGATGAAGAAGCCACCCGGGTGGATGAGATAACCTTAGTTATTCAGGTGAACGGCAAGGTGCGCAGCCGGTTGCAGGTGCTGCCGACAATCAGCGAAGATGAAATCAAACAGATGGCCAGTGAAGATGAACGGGTTCTTAAATTCACTGCAGGAAAGCAGATTCGCAAGATTATTGTTATAAAAAATAAACTTGTTAATATTGTGGCAAATTAATTTCAGCCATTTACCCAACGGATCCTTTAAGATATGCAACCAACATCAAGCCCCAAGACAACTCTCCTTATCGCCCTGCTCTACTGTATATTTCTGCTTTCAGGATGTGGCTATACAAACCCGTACAACACGAACAACAAGCTTGCCAAGGATGGGGAGGGTCAAGTTGATCTCTACCTTGATATGTGGGAGAACAAGACCAATCTCCTGGGCTTTCAGGCCACCATTCAACATGATCTCATTATCTGGTTAAAGAAATCAAACCGGTTTCACCTGACCCAGAACAGGGATGAGTCAGACTACATCCTCAGCGGAATCATTCAATCCGTTAATCAACCGGCATTAACCTACGGCGCATTTGAGCGTGCCACAACACTTCGGGCGGAAGTCAATTTTTCCTATAAACTCATTGACAGAGAAACAGGAAAGGTTGTTTTTACACAGGAGCGCATTGCCAAGGAAACAACTTATAGTATGGGAAGTGATGCTGTACGCACCAACTCCAATCTGAAAAAGGCACTTGGCGTCATGTCTGAAGATTTAGCCGACAATATCTATATCCAGCTCTTTTACCTCTTCACCCTGGACACCTCCCAGGGCAACAGGATCATTATCCCAACCGATGACATTGAAGGCCTCGAGTAATTCCTCGTTTTTTTTATTGGGAAGGAGATAGATAGTTCATCATCCCCTTCCCAATAAAACCCTCTGCACACCCTTAATTTCCTGTCTCAAGACTTGCAGATTCAGGTGAATTCATGTAATTATGCATCCACAAGTCTAATATTTTGTTAAAAAAATAACCGTGCACTTCGGAAGATTTTCAGGAAATCTTAAGGTTATCTCACACTCTTTTCTTCATAATCTCCACATGCTGCTTTTTTTTGACAATAAGACAAAACTCACCTCACCGGAGCTCGATAGCGGTGAGACTGCAGACCGACACAGGTCATTAATTTTTCAGGGACAAAAAAATGCCTAAGTTTCTATTTATTTTCACATTCATCACATTACTGCCCTTATCAGTACAGGCTGCCGTACTCACGATCGATCAGGAACCACCTCAACTTATCCAGCTCAAGCAGGACTATGCCAAACAGAAGAAGGCATCCATCACTCCCCAGAAACTTCAGCAGCAATACGAAAAAGATACTGCGAAGGCCCTTAACTCTCCGGCCTATATGCGCCAGAAGAGTGCTCTCGATGCCGCGGAGTCCAAGGAAATTCAAGCCATAAAAAATAAATATCAGGCGATAAAAGATACACTGAAAAACAATACAATGCAGGTGGTGGAGAGCAAGCATAAGGCTCTACGTGAAAGCCAAAAGCAGAACGCCCAGAAAGAAATCCAGGCCCGTTATATTGCCAGCCTGAAAGAGCTGGAAGACGAATTTATTCGTCAGGGAAATCTTGCAGAGGCCCTTGTTGTCCAGACAGAACGCAAGCAGGCGATGCAAAACGCAGGGTCAACCGTTGCTGAAATTACTCCCCGAAAGACCGCTCCAAAACCGATAAAAGTTGTAACTCCTGCGCCAAAAGCGGCCGTTAAAAAGGTTGCGGTGGCTCCTGCAGTCCAGAACATAAAAAAATCATCTGCGGTTCCTAAAACATACAGCTCAACGAAACAGGGTTTTGCAGGTTCTGGAGAGAATAACAAGAACAACTCCTACTCCTTTACTATTAATCCGACTCCAAGAGGCGCGGAACTCTTCTTTCATGCCTATGGGAGAAAATCAAACGACTCCACCGGCGATGTTTATCTTACAACTCCTGACGGCTCCACCCACAAGGTTGCCGACTGGTCGCCAGAGCAACTTCAGAAGACATCTTTTTACGCTGTCTCGGCAGCTGAACATGTTGCGCCAATCACGGCTGACATCTCTAAATATGTAGATACACCAGGCACATATAAGATAGAGTTTGTCTATAGTGGCGGGCTTGAAGCCCTTATTATTTACCAGGCCGGTATTAAGACCCGGTAAACTTCACCAGATATCGTAATAAAAAAGGGGTGATCAGAAAATCTGATCACCCCTTTTTTTATTCATGCTTATACCACCCAACTTCAGCCAATGATATGAGCATTATTGGTTTGACAGAGTTTCAGCGCGAAGTTTACGGTTTACGGTTGCCAGTTTACAGTTCGTGGAAATCGCTTCGCTCGTCTATTTTGATAAAATAAAGTACCATATTCAGCGTTGGACGTTGGGCGGGGAATGTGGGAGTATAGGGGATACATCGTCGGTAATTTATCCGTTGCACTGCTAAAATTGCTTCTTGAGACCGTCCTGTGCCGGTGATGGACTTTCATTCCAAATAAAACCCACCTCCTTTAGCTGGTGGGCGTTTAGTTACCTCACAAGACTTTCAACCGCCACTCATGCTAGACAAGGGATTGGAAAGAGGCAGCAATGGACTTACCGTCCAGTCCCTGCATTGCATAGAGATCAGCAGGCTTACCGGATGCGCCGTAACGGGTCACACCTAAGCGCTTGAAGGTGGTTGCCACACCGGCATCCGCCATAACATTGGCAACGATGGAGCCAAGACCTGTATCCACATGGTGATCTTCAACGGTCAAGACAACCCCTGTTTTTGCGGCCTCAAGGATGGCATCTCCATCAATAGGGATGATGGAGGCCATAATCAGGACACCGACATCAATACCCTGATCTTTGAGGATCTGGTGAGCCTCCATAACATTTGGTGTCACGGCGCCGCAGGTGATGATGGTTCCAGCGGAACCCTTACGCACCCAGTCACCCTTGCCGGGAGTGAAGGTATAATCACCGCCAAAAAACGGTGAGCCGTCTTCAGCCTGCACCATCTCCATCTTGGAACGTCCCATACCCACAAAGACATTGCCGGACTGCACCGTTGCCTCGCGGATCACGCGATCCGTCTGATTCGGATCAGACGGAATATACACGTTGAAGCGAAAATAATTGCTCATGAGGCCGATATAATCAATGCCCTGATGGGTCGGGCCGTCTTCACCCACATCAAGACCGCAATGGGTGGCCACAACCTTAAAATTGGTCTCGTTGATATCAGCAATACGATTCTGGTTATACACCTCGGACACGGCAAAGACGCCGAAGGTGGAGAAGAAACAGGCAATCCCTTCACGGCTGATGGCAGAACCCATGGAGGCCGCATGGTGCTCCTGAATCCCGGTCTCAAAATAGGCGGCAGGGGAATGTTTATGGAAGTCGCCCATCTTCACCGACCCCTCAAGGTCACAGGAGATACCGGCAATTTTGATGACACCGTTCACATTATTCTCAACCGCCAGACTATGCAGGGCATTGCCATAGGCCGAACGGCAATCCGTCTTCCCATCATAGGTGATGGCTTCTCCAACTTTTATTTCAGGGTAACGCACCACATTTTCAAGACGGGTATTGGTTTTAACCACCTCTTTGCGTAACTCAGCCCATTTAGCAAAATCATTTTCAACCCCAAGCTCCTGCATGGCAGCATCCAGCTGCGCGGGATTGAGGGGTGAGCCGTGATATTTGGACAGATCCTCCATAAAGGAGATACCCTTCGCCATCACGGTCTTGGCCTCAATCATGGTGGGCTTGCCGGACTTGGCCACATCACCCGTATAGGCCGCACGGAAGGTCTTGAAGAACTTATTGGTATCATGACCATCATCGAGCTTCAGCACATTCCAGCCGGCAACCTCAAAGAGACCGCAGATATCAATCGGCATAATCTCGTCGGTGGTTCCGCAGATCTGCAGGTTGTTGCGGTCAACAATAACAATGAGATTATCCAGGTTATACTTATTACCGTAGCGCATGGCCTCAGCTATCTGCCCCTTCTGCTGCTCGCCGTCACCCATAAAACAGATGACCTTCTGGTCCGTACCCTGCATCTTAAAGGATTGCGCCATGCCCACCGCAGTGGAGAGTCCCTGGCCGAGATTACCGCCGTCCCACTCCACACCGGGCACAATACGTTCCACATGCCCTGGGAAACCGGAGCCCGCCCGGCGAAAACCGGTGAGAAAATCTTCCTCAGTGAAATAACCATTTTCAGTCAGCACCGAGTACACACCGGGGGATACATGACCAATACTCATGACCACACGGTCACGGCCAGCCCAGCGACTATCGTTAGGTTTATGCTTCACAGCACCATAGGTGACAAGAAGCATATCCAGAGTAGACAACGACCCACCAGGATGTCCGGACGAAGCCAGCGAGGTGCACATAAGAATACGTTTAGCACAACGGGTGCGCATCTCAGCAAGTGTTGCTCGTTCGTCAGCGCTTAATTCGCTGTTTTGCAGATTCAGATCGAGTGCCATAGTATGATCTCCAGTTATTTTTTTCGCCACAGAATCCACAGAAAACAAAGACTTATTTTTTGCAGAGTTTTTTGTGGATTCTGTGACGAATGTATTATAGTACAAACTTATATTTTAAAATGCGCAGAAACATACCCTTAATTCCCCCAAGCTGAAAGCAAAAAATCATATGCAAACATCTTCATTTTCCATAGGATCCGTAACTATCCGGCATCCTTTCATTCTTGCACCCCTGGCCGGCTATACAGATCTGCCCTTCCGGATCCTCTGCAGGGAATATGGCGCAGGACTGGTCTATACCGAAATGATTTCCTGTCATGGACTTGTGCGCCACCAGTATAAAACCATGCATATGACGGCCACCGACCCGAGCGAGTCACCGGTGGCGCTGCAGCTTTTCGGGGCGGAACCTGAAATCATGGGGGAGGCGGCGGCCATCATCAATGACAGCCCGGTGGACATCCTTGACATCAACATGGGATGCCCGGTACGCAAGGTCATTACGAAAGTTGCAGGCTGCGCCCTCATGCGCACCCCTAACCGTGCCCGTGAAATTATCCAACAAGTAGTAGCGAACACGACAAAGCCTGTAACCGTTAAGTTCAGAACGGGGTGGGACCACAACAGCATCACGGCACCCGAGTTTGCCCAGATGGCAGAAGACGCCGGGGCATCTGGAGTGGCCATCCATGGACGCACCTGGACCGACGGCTTCTCCGGTGAAGTCGATTATTCTGTGATCAAACAGGTGAAAGAAAAATTAACCATCCCGGTTATCGGCAACGGCGACATCCACACCCACGACGAGGGTCTCAAACTCATGAAAGAGACCGGCTGTGACGGGGTTATGATCGGCCGGGCAGCCCTTGGCGCACCCTGGATTTTTAATGACTCCGTGAATATTGACCCATCCCTCGCCTACCGGTTGCGAGCCGTTCTCCGTTATCTGGTCCTCGTGGAGCAGTATCTCCCGGCCGAACGATTACTCGGAAAAATAAAGAATCATTCCGCCAAGTACTTCAAAGGGCTGCATGCGGGAGG
>JAQIBE010000095.1 GCA_027859235.1 Desulfobulbaceae bacterium | reverse complement strand
TCAATCTTGGCCTGTTGTTTCTGGTGTAATGTCTGTTGAAAACTCGTCAGGACCGTTTGCACCTCTTCCTTGGATAGTTGCGGCTTGTTGCCATGAAAACTGTCCTCAAGCCCCATGATGAAGGCGTTCAGGTCAATCTCATCTTTGATCTGGGCGACCTGGTTCCCCATCTGCAAGCCAATGCTGTAGCTGGTTTTAGCCTTCGGCGTTGTCACTTCGTTGGCAAAGACCATGGAGGCGCCGAGACCAATGAGGCTGAAACAGGCGATGGTGGTTGTGAATGTTTTGAACATGTTTTTTCCCCTTAATTCGATAGGTTGAATAATATTAAAAAATAAAAATAACAAAATAACGTCTTGTGTGCACGTTCCCGGGTGAGAAAGGCTCTACCCTACTCGGTCAAGCTCTCTGGTATGGTCACCTGCTTGATCTGCCATACTGTCTCATGCTTGATCAGGATGAGTTCTATAGGCTGAATCTCAACCATGGCATCTGTCTGAGCCAGTGTGGTCTGGCGCAGCAGGTGAACAGTGGTCTGAACCATGGCCTCTTCCCCACTGGTGAGGTTTATTTCCACCTGCTCAAGGGTTATGGAGATCTGCGCGTAGCGCTGTCTGTAATACATGAGGTACCGGAGTATACTATCCGGCTCTAAAGAGTGTATGTCGTTGCGTTCAGGAATGACCACCTGACAGGGGTTGAGCAAACGATTTTTCAGCCGCCCCATTTTTAGCGCCATCTGAATCGGTGTTTCCTTTACTTCCTTATTGATCTCCATGGCCAGCTCAGCAAGCTGACGTTTGATGACTTGCCTGTCTGAAAAATAATAGGTGAGCCAACTGCCAAGGAGGATACTGCTGAGGATTAGAATAATGAGGGCGGTTTTTTTCGACATGGCTCTTCTCTTTTATAATGTTTATGGGTGGATGCTCTTTTTCTTTGTTCTGCAGGTATTGAAAACAAAAGCTTTGTATAAGCCTCCCCTGTCATTATATCATGAATTGTGGCGGGATGCAGATTCACGAAAACCCCTCAGGCTCTTCCTTGCTCCGGCCTGATGAGACGGAGTAAACGAGAAGAAACGGTATGAATCAAGGTTGTAGAACTTGGCGACCTGGGTTTTATCTTGTTGAAATAGCGCTGTTTTAGAAATGTTAACATATTCCGTATTGTTTCCTTACATAATCTTAACATTGTTCTGTCATTATCTCTGCATACGAAATTCCATGGGTTTTAAATCTTGGGATATTTTTGAAAATTCAGGCGAGGAATAAGTGATGAAATTCACAAAAGGTATTGTGTGCACAACAGCTTTAGCCGTTAGTCTTTTGGTGGGGGGTCAGGTTCAGGCCGGGGTTGAAATTGATCCCGCAACCCCGGATTATACCAAAACCATTGGTGTTTCAGGTAATCTTGACTCTATCGGTTCCGACACCCTTAATAATCTCATGACCTTTTGGGCCGAATCGTTTCGGAAGCAATATCCAAACGTGCGCATTCAGGTTGAAGGCAAGGGTTCTTCAACAGCTCCACCTGCACTTATTGCCGGCACCTCTCAGCTTGGTCCCATGTCACGCCAGATGAAGAAGGTTGAAGAGGAAAAATTTGAGAAGAAATATGGCTTCAGGCCAACCCGTATCGGCGTTGCCCTTGATTCACTGGCCGTTTATGTCAATAAGGAGAATCCTCTTGATTCCATGTCCCTTCCTGAAGTGGATGCGGTCTTCTCCAAGACCCGGAAAGGCGGGCATCAGGATATTTCCACCTGGGAACAGCTTGGGGTAACAGGGCAGCTTGGCAAGATGCCCATCAGTATTTATGGTCGTAATTCTGCCTCTGGAACCTACGGTTATTTTAAGAAGAAGGCCTTGTACAAGGGCGATTACAAGAACAGTGTGAAAGAGCAGCCGGGTTCCGCCTCTGTTGTTATGGGTGTAACCGAAGATCTCTCAGGTATCGGCTACTCCGGTATTGGCTACCGGACCTCCGGTGTTAAAGCTCTATCCCTGGCAAAAAAGCAGGGCGGCACCCCTTATGCCCCTAATTATGATAATGTTTTAAACGGGCAGTATCCCCTTTCCCGGATGCTTTATATCTATGTGGTGAAGGAGCCTAATAAGCCGCTGCCGACCTTGACTCAAGAGTTCTTGAAGTTCGTTCTTTCCAAGGAAGGGCAGGAAATTGTTGTCAAGGATGGCTATTTGCCTCTGCCGGCGAAGGTTATTGAAAAACAATTGCAGATGTTGCAGTAGTTTCTTTTACTGTAAGGTGATCTTACACCGTTTGCTTGAGCCACAGAACGATACACCGCGTATCGTTCTGTGGCTTTTCTCATTGATAATGAAAGAGAACGTTACATTTCATTGACGCTGGAATGATATTTCCCATGAATAAAAAACTCCTGAAACGCAATAAATTTTACGACAAACTTGCCCATTATGTCATTACCATTGGTGGTGTTGCGGTTATTTTAAGCGTCGTAGCGATTCTTGTCTTAATTGTCCGCGTCTCCCTGCCTCTCTTTCAGCCTCCCACCAGCGAGATTGTTGACCACAAGATTACGGTAACGGAACCGCTGGCGGTGATTGGTCTGGATGATTATCAGGAAAATGTGTTTACCATTGATCAAAAAGGAGTGCTTTCGGTGTTTTCTCTACAGGGACAAGAAACAGTTCCCCCTGTTGACCTTGGCATAAACCATGATGCGCACATCATCTTTACCTCCCGCAGTCGTACCGAATACTCCCTGTTATGGGATGACGGCCGCCTGTCCGTGGTCGGGATCTCGTTTCGTCCCGTTTTTAATGCTGAAGGGACACGTTCCATTGAGCCGCAGATTGCGATGCAGGGTGAATACGCATCGCTGCCCACCGGATCGCCCTTACTGCAGTCGTTTTTTGCCACCAGTGTCGATGAGGATGCACCGGGCACGGTGCGGGTGAATCTCCATCAGGATAATTCTGTATCAATTTTTCGAACCTCGATTTCCGAGTCTCTGTTTGGTGATGTTGAAGAAACCGATGAATCGTTTGTCATTCCAGCTTATTTTGAAACGATATCGGCCTTGGCGTTAAGTGAAGATGGCCGGCAGCTCTACGCCGGGACCGGGGGCGGCACCTTGCTCCATTGGGATATCAGTGCAGCCCCTGTTCTCGAGGACACGGTTCCGGCCTTCAAACAGCCCATCACCGCCCTTGGTATGGTGTTTGGCTCCCAGTCCCTTGCTGTGGGAACCGCTGACGGCAGTCTGACCACCTGGATGGGTGTGCGTGATTCTGATCAGAGTACCACGAAGAAACTTCGCAGAATTCATACCCTGACATCCCATGACTCCCCAGTGGTTGCCATTCTTCCGTCCCGGCGTGACAAGTCTCTCCTCTCCTGGTCTGCAAAGGGAGAGCTGCACCTGGACCATATGACTTCGGAGCGCAACCTGTATAACTTTGCCCTCGGCTCCGTTTCCTTGGCGAGTTTGAATGATCGGGGCAAGGGGTTAATCGCTCTGACCGCAACCGGGGTTCAGCTCCTGAAGTTACACAACCCCCACCCTGAGGTGAGTTTCAAGACGTTGTTCGGCAAGGTCTGGTACGAAAATTATGACAGTCCTGAGTACGCCTGGCAGTCGTCCTCCGGTTCGGATGATTTTGAACCAAAATTTTCCATTACCCCCCTGCTCTTCGGGACGATTAAGGGAACCATCTATGCCATGCTGTTCGCCCTCCCCCTGGCTATTTTTGGTGCGGTCTATGTCTCGCAGTTTGCCCCGCCGCACCTGCAGCAGATTATCAAGCCCACCGTTGAGGTTATGGCTTCGGTGCCTTCCGTTGTTATTGGTTTTCTCATTGCCCTGATGCTGGCACCCTTCATTGAAACGCATCTTGTGGCGTTGATCCTTTGCTTTCTGCTGGTCCCACTTTGTTTTGTCGGGTTTCTGTTTTTGTGGCATTACGGTCAGCGATTTAAGGCTATTCATGAGATGAAGAGCGGTTTTGAGTTTCTTTTGGTTCTCCCGGTTATTCTCGGTGGAGTCCTGCTCAGCTATTATGTGTCCCCATTCGTTGAAAATCAGTTTTTTGCGGGCAATTTCACCCAGTACATGTTTGAAAACATCGGTGCCACCTATGATCAGCGCAATTGTATCATTATAGCCTTCGGTCTTGGTTTTTGTGTCATTCCCCTCATTTTTTCCATCTCTGAAGATGCCCTGTCCAATGTTCCTTCCGGCTTGCGTCATGCGTCATTGGCCCTCGGGGCAAGTCGTTGGCAGACCGCTTGGCGTGTGGTGCTCCCGTCCGCAAGTCCAGGCATTTTTGCCGGCTCCATGATTGGTCTGGGCCGGGCTGTGGGTGAAACCATGATTATTCTCATGGCCACGGGGAATACGCCCATTATGGATTGGTCCATTTTTAACGGTATGCGCACCCTGTCGGCCAATATTGCCGTTGAGATTCCTGAGGCGCCGGTGGATGGAACCCTGTACCGGGTGTTGTTTCTCTGTGCGGTACTGCTTTTCGGCATGACTTTTATTGTGAATACCGGCGCTGAACTTATTCGTGACCGCTTACGCAAGAAATACGCCCAGTATTAGAGCTAGCGATTTAGCTGGTTAGGTTGATAGCTGTTAGATTGGTAAGGATGTGGATTCATTGCACCCCTAAAAGTCTAACCCCCTTCAGTCTAAATAACCTTGAAGGAAGTTTTTATGAAATCTAAATATTGGCGTGAAGGCGAACCGTTTGTCTGGGGTTCCGGCGCGGCCCTGGCCCTCATTTTACTCTTAATCTTAACCCTTCTGGTGGTTATTTTTAAGAATGGCCTGGGTGTCTTCTGGGTGAGTCCCCTTTCCCATCTGGAGATGCAGGATGGCTCAAAACTCATGGGTGAAGTGGTGCAGTCGTCCGTTATGTCCATGCGGGATGAACCACGCTCTCAGCTCAAGATTGCCAATCGCGATCTGTACTCCCTTGACTTCAAGTGGGTGAGTGATAAAGATATTAAACAGGTTACGTATCCTCAGGATGCTATTCTTATCGAACGGCAGGAGTATGGTAATTTTGTCGGGTTTTTATCGTCTGTGACGCTGCTGAATCAACCCTCATTGCCGTCCGGTGAATATGCTACGCTTTTGGCCGGCCTGGATGACCTTAAGGCCAATATGCCTGAACTTGAAGCGGTCAAGTCGCAGATCTCAGACTTGAATTATCGGGTTGAAAGTTTGGACCATAAACTGGCAAAACTGCGTTTTCGCGGTGAGGAACAGGGTGATGATTTTCAGCAGCTCACCATGCAGAAGGAGTTGCTGCAGACGGAATTCCAGACCCTGGTCACCACCCTTAATGTGCTGCAGGCTCGCCTCATGCAGAATACAGCCCGGTTTACCGATGCAAGCGGCACCATGCTGACCATTCCCCTGAGCGCCATGGTTCGGGTCTATAAGCCCAATAACCTGTCTTTCTTTGCCAAGGTTTCATTGTATCTGCAAAAGACCAGGGAGCTTTTCTTTGATGAACCACGGGAGTCCAATACCGAGGGCGGTCTGTTTCCTGCTATATTCGGGACGGTTCTGCTCATTATTATCATGGCTATTTTTTCCTTTCCCTTGGGGGTTATTGCCGGGGTGTATCTGCGGGAATATGCCCGGGATGGTTTTATGGTCCGTCTGGTCCGTATCGCGGTCAACAATCTTGCCGGTATACCATCCATCGTTTACGGTATTTTCGGCCTGGCCTTCTTCATTTACGGCATTGGTTCCTCCATTGACCAGATCTTCTTCCCTGCGCAGCTTCCTGCGCCTACCTTCGGTACGGGCGGCATCCTCTGGGCGTCTTTAACCCTCGGGCTGTTGACGATTCCGGTGGTTATCGTCTCAACGGAAGAGGCGCTTGGTGCCATTCCGGGCGGGTTACGGGAATCTTCCTATGCCTTAGGGGCCACAAAATTTCAAACCTTGACTCGTATCTTAATCCCCCTGGCTTCCCCGGGTATTATGACAGGTTTTATTCTGGCGATGGCACGGGCCGCCGGTGAGGTTGCCCCGCTTATGATTACCGGGGTTGTCAAACTGGCACCTTCTTTGGCACTGGATGGGCAGTACCCTTTTTTCCATCTAAACCGTAAATTCATGCATCTTGGCTTTCATATCTATGATATCGGCTTTCAATCACCCAATGTTGAAGCAGCTAAACCCATGGTTTTTGTTACAACCTTGTTGCTCATCGGCATTGTTATCGCCCTTGCCAGTACTGCTATTTTTATGCGCAACCGCATGAAAAAGAAATTTGCCATTGCGGATTAATTTTTTTAATCACGATTTAGTCAACTCTGAACAATACATTATGATAGCTGCGACATTTCGTGGTTAATTTTTCTCTCCAGGTTTGCTTATGAAAAACGATAACAGAAACGCCATTATTGCTATTGAAGATTCCATTGTCCAGGTTCGGGATCTCAATCTCTTTTATGGCACAAGTCAGGCCTTATTTAATCTTAATTTTGATATTCCCCGTAACAAGGTTACGGCATTGATCGGCCCCTCCGGTTGCGGTAAATCCACGTTTATTCGCTGTATAAACCGCATGAATGATCTGGTTGACTCGGTGAATATCAATGGGTCCATTCAATTGGATCAACAGGATATTTTTGACAAATCGGTTGATGTTATTGATTTAAGGCGTAAAATTGGTATGGTTTTCCAAAAGTCCAACCCGTTTCCGAAGTCTATTTATGAGAATGTTATTTACGGACTGCGCATCGGCGGGGTAACCGAAAAACCTGTTCTTGAAGAGGCGGCGGAAGTATCTCTGAAACGTTCGGCGTTGTGGGATGAGGTGAAGGATCGTCTGCATGACTCAGCCATGGGCTTATCCGGTGGGCAGATGCAGCGGTTATGTATTGCGCGTGCCATTGCGGTTTCCCCTGATATCATCCTCATGGACGAACCCTGCTCCGCCCTTGACCCTCGATCCACCGCGCATATTGAAGAGTTGATCCGGGAGTTAAACGGTGAATATACCATTATAATTGTAACCCATAATATGCAGCAGGCTTCACGGGTTTCGGATTTGACCGCCTTTTTGTATGAAGGCGAACTCATAGAATTTGGCAAGACCACGGATTTATTTACAGTTCCAGTGAAGAAGGCCACTGAAGATTACATAACAGGTCGTTTTGGTTGATCTTATGCTCTTGTTTGTTGTGTATATCCTGACGCAACCAGAACTACTTATCCAATCTTTATTTTATTAAGGAAAAGCGCCGTGACTGAAGATATTCAATCCTCAATAGCAGGATTAAAACAACATATGATTTTTCTTGGCACTGTGGTTGAGGAGTCCGTAACCACCGCCATTAAGGCAGTACACACCCTTGATAACGAACTTGCTGAAAGGGTTCTTGACGGGGATAAGAAGATTAACAGTCTTGAGGTTAATGTTGAGGAACTTTGTCTGAAGATCCTCGCACTCCACCAGCCTGTGGCCTCGGACCTGCGCTTTGTTATTACGGTTTTGAAGATAAACACGGATTTTGAACGTATTGGCGACTTGGCCTGCAAGATTGCTGATAAGGTTATTCTGGTTAATCGCACCAAGCAGGCTGCGGGCTCTTCTGCGCCGATCATTATGCCGTCGGAGTTTGATGAAATGTTTGAGACGACTCAGAACATGTTTACCTCCTGCCTCGATGCCTTTGTCAGTGAAGATGCAGACCTGGCCCATAAGGTGTGTTTGATGGATGATGCTGTGGATGATGCTAAACGTGCCATTCGTCTGGATCTTGAAGAACTTTCCAAGAATAAACCAGAGTTACAACCGTATCTGCCCATGATATTATCCGTTGCCCGTGGTCTTGAGCGCATCAGTGATCATGCCGCCCATATTGCCGAAGATATTATCTATATGCTGCAGGGGCGGATTATTCGCCATGAAAAGTCTATTTAAAAAAACGAGTTATAGGGTATGAGGTAGTTTTTTTATGTCGCCACTTGTTACACACACCATTCTTGTTGTTGAGGATGAGGAAGATATCCAGCGCTTAGTCTCCTTCAACCTTATGAAGGGTGGGTTCCATGTTATTTATGCCGATAATGGCGTCATGGGTCTTGCCAAGCTGGCTCAGGAAAAAGTCGACCTGGTGGTGCTTGACCGCATGATGCCTGAAATGGATGGGATTGAGATGTGTAAGAGGATGCGTGCTGATCCGGCCTTTAAGGATTGTCCTGTGTTGATGCTTACGGCCAAGGGTGAGGATGAAGATGTGGTTGCAGGACTCTCTGCCGGCGCGGATGATTACCTGCCTAAACCCTTTAGTCCTAAAATTTTACTGGCCCGAATCAACGCCCTGTTGCGCCGGGTATTGCCCGCAACAAGCGGGGATTCACTCGTTTTTCCTGATTTCGAGTTGCAGATATCACCCCATACCTATGCTGTTACCCAGGCAGGTCAGAAGATTGGTTTAACAAAATCAGAGTTCCATATTCTCCTGCTTCTTGCCGGTAAGCCCGGTTGGGTTTTCTCCCGGCAGCAGATCATTGATGATATTCGTGGTTTTGACTACGCCCTCACTGATCGGGCCATTGATGTTCAGGTTTCCGGACTGCGCAAGAAACTCGGCGCGGCCTCTGGCTCTATTGAAACCGTGCACGGTGTCGGCTATCGCTTTGCTGATTCGAGGTAGAGAACCCTTTGCGCTGAATACTATTTACTCGCCATTATAGTTTTGGTAGACTGCCCGTTCGTTCACGTTTGCAGTTTTATTTAAACCAGTCTGGATACGCCCAATGAATACAAAAATATACGTTCTGCATTTTTCTAAAGAAACCAGTGATCAACCCATGATCAGCGCCCTGGTACGCAAGTATGATGTTGATTTTAACATCCTCAAGGCCACTATTCTTCAGGGTAATGATGGTTTGATGGTGCTGGAGCTAAAGGGGCATAAGAAAAATGTCCAGGATGCCCTCTCCTCCCTTAAATCCCAGGGTGTTACGGTTGACTCCATCTCCACCATTATTCGCCGTGACGATGCGCTATGCTTTCAATGTGGTGCCTGTACAGGGGTTTGCCCCACCAAGGCCCTGTATTTAAAGCGCCCTGAGATGACGGTCCTTTTTGATCCAGACAAATGTACGGGTTGCGGCCTCTGTATCGCTGTATGCCCTGTTAAGGCCATGCAGGTTGATGTGAACGAAGATATTGGTCTGCTCTCTTAGTCTGGGGGTAATACCCCTGCTCATGTTAAAAACGTGTCGGCATGACCATAGGGAGGGGAGCAGCAGCAAAGTATAACCAGGTCATCCCTGCCTCTGTTTTCCAGCCAATGTCTCTCTCCCGGCTGGATTACAACGTTTACTCCCCGCTGTAGATCTACCTCTATTGCCCCTCCGCCCTCCTCGCTTTGGATATAAAGCGTGCCTGTTCCCTGAGTTGTTATATAGATTTCTTCGCTCACACGGTGATGGTGGGGTATGGTTTGTCCGCCCCCGGCAACTCGCGCCTCGGCAATGGACTGGTTGCGGTTCCCTTGCCTATCCGGGTGGATAAGTTCCCGTATCTGCGACCCATCCTTTGTCGTGTAACTCTTAATTTCGTTATATCTGCTTACTCTGTTCATGGTGATTTATGTGTATTGATAGAATTCAGCCTCAACGCCTGGCTGCTTATTTTATATCCCTGTGTGAAATCGATTCTCCCGGGAAAAAAGAAGGCAAGGTGGCATTGTATCTGCGGCAGTTTTTTTCACAATTTCCAGGTATTAATATTGCTGAAGACAGCTCTGGACTGCATACAGGGTCGGATACCGGGAATCTGATTATTACTATACCCGGCAATAGGCCAGAGGCAACGCCTCTATTTTTTAATTGCCACATGGATGTGGTCACTCCCTGTCTCGGCGTCGAGGTTGATTGCACGGATGGCGTGTTCACCTCGAAGGGTGATACCGTGCTGGGCGGGGATGATAAGGGCGGGATTGCCATACTCATGGAACTGACCCACATTCTCATGGAAAATGATCTGTCCTTCCCCCTGGTGCAACTTATCTTTACCACGGGTGAAGAGATCGGACTGCTGGGGGCAAAGGCGCTGGATTTTGACTTGATCCAGGCGGAATACGGGTTTGCCCTCGATTCCACCGGTGTTGATAACTGTATCATCGGGGCCCCGGCAGCCGTGTATATCCATGCCGTGATTACCGGGCGGGCAGCCCACGCGGGGCTTAATCCGGAGGATGGTCTTAATGCCATTGCCCTCTGCAGTGAGGTCATATCCAGCCTGCCATTGGGGAGAATTTCTAAAGACACCACTGCCAATATAGGTCTCATAGAAGGAGGGACTGCGACGAATATCATTCCGGAAGCGGTGCATGTGAAGGGTGAGATACGCAGTCATAATCCGGATACCCTTGTCCGCACCATTACCATGTTCAAAGCGGCCTTTGTCGACATATCTTCCAGGCATGGGGGACGAGCCGAGGTTGCCTTTCCTCCCCAGTATCCGGCGATGCTCGTGAGTGAAGATTCTCCTGTGGTGCAATGTGTGCAAAGGGCAGAGGGCGTGCTGAACCGTAAACTTGAGTTCATTGTTGCTGGCGGTGGGAGTGATGCCAATATCTTCAACGCCAGGGGGCTGCCCACCGTTATTCTGGGGATAGGCATGGCCAATGTCCACTCAACCGCTGAAAAAATAGCCCTGAAAGACATGACCCGGACACTGGAGATGGCTGTTTGTATTGTAACTAGTTGAAATAGCGTCATTTTATACCATTGTTCCACGTGGAACAGTGGCGAATTGTGTCCTGGCGTGGTGAGTGGCGCAGCAGAAAAGAGTTGCATTCGCCTTTGGATAGCCGTATTCTGTCCTTCTGGAGAAAGAGCAGCGGTTTCCGCGAAGATTCACCGTTTTCAGGGAGGGAATGACATGGCAGTGAAGGAAAAGAGAGCGAAGATTGTAGCCCTTGCCAACCAGAAGGGGGGTGTGGGAAAAACGACAACGGCGGTCAATCTTGCTTCGGCGGTGGCCTTACAGGGGCAGAAGGTGTTGTTGGTTGACTCTGACCCCCAGGGTAACGGCTCCAGCGGAACCGGTATCGAGGGACGTGAGAGCCATCTGTATCATTGCTATATGGACAGGGTAAACGTCAAGGGCTCAATCCAGCAATGCAGCTGCGTCGCGGGGCTGTCCGTGTTGCCCACCCATGTGGATCTGATCGGGGTCGAGGTGGAGCTGATGAATGAGAAGCGTCGGGAGACGTTTATGCGGGGGATTCTTGATACGGTTGTGGATGAGTATGATTATATTTTTATTGATTGCCCTCCTTCTTTGGGTTTGCTGACCCTGAATGCCCTGACCGCTGCGGACAGTGTGATTGTGCCGATGCAATGCGAATATTTTGCCCTGGAGGGGTTGAGCCAGCTTGTGCGCACCATCAAGCTCGTCAAGAACTCCTATAATAAGAGGTTGAAGATTGAGGGGCTCGTGCTGACCATGTTCGATCGGCGTAACAAACTGACCTATCAGGTTGCGAAGGAAGTCAAAAAACATTTTAAAACAAAGGTTTACAACACGGTGATTCCCCGGAATGTGCGGCTCAGCGAATGTCCAAGCTATGGGCAGCCTGTGATGGTTTATGATAAGAATTCAGCCGGGGCATTGAGTTATACGAATCTGGGCACGGAGTTTTTAAAGAGGCAGCAGGCAAATGGGGGCGTGAAGATATGAGTCTAGGTAAGGGGTTAGGGGCGTTGATGACGGATGGGGCTGATGATTTCTCAGCAGAAGGGGAGTATATTTTATGCGATATTAATGCCATAGGCCCGAACCCGTATCAGCCCAGAAAGGAAATGGATAATGCTGCGTTGCAGGACTTATCAGCCTCCATAAGGCAAAAGGGGATCCTGCAGCCCCTGGTTGTCGTTGTGGATGATGACGATATGGACAGGTATGTCCTCATTGCCGGGGAACGACGGCTTCGCGCCTCTAAATTAGCTGGCCTTGAAGAAGTCCCTGTTATTGTTAGAAATGTTTCTGTGCAGGATCGTTTGGAGTTGGCCCTGATTGAGAATATTCAAAGGGAGAACCTCAATGTCATTGAAGAGGCCATGGCGTATGCGCAACTTATTGGAGAGTTTGGCCTGACCCAGGAGGAAGTTGCTAAACAGGTTGGCAAGAAACGGTCTACGGTTGCCAATACCCTGCGCTTACTGCAGCTGCCTGAATTTGCCAAGGATGATGTGGTGAACGGTCGTCTCAGCATGGGTCATGCCCGTGTTCTCCTCTCTTTGAAGACTGAGGAAGAGATGCAAATCCTGCGTGATACGATCATTCAAAAGAGACTAACGGTGCGTCAGGCTGAGGGTCTTGCCAAGGGTGTGCAGAAGAAGGTGCGGGCAACTCGCAGCAAGGAACAGGGGATCAGTATCCCCCTGTCCTATTGTAAGACGTTGTCCAATGATATTGTGCGAACCTTTGATACGACAGCCAAGATTGTGCAAAATGGTTCTCGAGGAAAGATAGAGATTGAATATTACTCCTTGGATGACCTCGAACGAATCCATGGCTTGATGAGTAAGATCAGCGGGAGTTAAGTATTCAGGCCGGTCGTTTTTTATGGATGTTGCCATGTAAGTTGTTGAAATATCGAGTTAATTGGTGGATGGTATGGTTGCGTTGCAGTACGTGGAGACGGGTTGTATTCAACAGAATAATCAGCTTAATCCTGATTCCTTTGAGATGCAGATTTATGCGCCTCAGATTGCCCAGAGGGCAGAACCCGGGCAATTTGTCATGGTGTCCTGTTCAGAGGTTGGCCGGAGTCCTCTATTGCGGCGACCATTGTCCATCCATGATGTGCATGGTGACACCTTGACGTTGCTGTATCGGGTGGTGGGTGAAGGCACTGCAGTAATGGCCGCCATGGGTACGGGTGATCCCATATCCCTCTTAGGACCGTTGGGCCAGGGGTTCACCATTGCTGAAACTGACCACCATTGTCTGGTGGGAGGGGGAATAGGTATTGCACCCCTCCTTCTCCTGGCCAGGAAGATTGCTTGGACGCAGCCAAAGGCCGGAATAACGATTTTGGCAGGTGCACGCAACCGCCAGGAACTCCTTGCCCTTGAGAAGTTTGCAGC
This sequence comes from Desulfobulbaceae bacterium, assembly GCA_027859235.1. Lineage (GTDB taxonomy): Bacteria > Desulfobacterota > Desulfobulbia > Desulfobulbales > SURF-16 > JAJRUT01. The sequence goes on along the minus strand of JAQIBE010000095.1, from coordinate 7,866 downwards.
CATGGGTACTCTGCATATTTCCACAGATGACGGCAGTGAGGGCCAGCATGGATTTGTCACCCAACTTCTGGGCAACATGCATGATACAGCCCTTGCCGTGTACACCTGCGGCCCAACCCCTATGATGCAAGGGGTGGCTAAGCTTTGCCGGGAACATGGGTGGGGCTGTCAGGTTTCCCTGGAGTCCCATATGGCCTGCGGTATTGGGGCGTGTCTGGGGTGTGCGGTTGCGCGTAGCGGTATTCATGCAGGCGCTGACAAATATGTGCATGTCTGTAAGGACGGGCCGGTGTTCAATGCGGAGGTAATATGGGCGTAGATCTTGCAGTTCAAATCGGTGGGTTATCCCTTAAGAATCCCATTATGACGGCATCCGGAACTTTTGGCTATGGTGAAGAGTTTTCACCCTTTGTCAATTGTGCGGATCTCGGCGCTATTGTGGTGAAGGGGATTTCTCTGCTGCCTCGTCCGGGCAACCCGCCGCCGCGTATTGTCGAAACACAGGGGGGAATGCTCAATGCCATTGGTTTACAGAATGGCGGGGTGGAGCGGTTTATTCAAGTCAAGATCCCCATGCTGCGGGAGTTAAAAGCCGCTGTGATCGTGAATATTCTGGGTGATTCCATTGACGATTATGCAGCCCTGGCAAGAAGATTGGATCCCTTGCCGGAGGTTCATGGTATCGAGGTTAATATTTCCTGCCCAAATGTAAAAAAAGGCGGGGTGGCATTTGGCACGGTGCCAGAGATGGCCGCCAGGGTCACCAGGGCGGTGAAGGATAACACCTCAAAGCCGGTCATTATAAAATTATCACCCAATGTTAATGACATAACCGCCATTGCCCTGGCGGTGGAAGAGGCCGGAGCCGACGCGGTGAGTCTCATTAATACCCTGATCGGGATGGCCATTGATGTGCAGTCCCGCAGGCCTAAACTGGCCAATATTATTGGCGGGTTATCAGGGCCAGCCATCAAACCCGTGGCCCTGCGTATGGTATATCAGGTGGCGCAGGTGGTGGGGATTCCTGTTATTGGTATCGGCGGGATCAACTCGCTGAATGACGTGCTGGAGTTTCTCATTGCCGGGGCAACAGCCGTGCAGATCGGTACGGCTAATTTTATCAACCCCGGGTTAAGCGGTGAACTGGTGCAGGGTCTTGAAGGGTATTTACGCGAAAATGATTGTAAGCTTGCGGATCTGGTGGGATCCCTGCAGACATGAGTATTATGACGCGGTTGCGCTTGCTTTGGGCCCTCATCAGAAATAAACAGACCCCGTGGGTCGTGCGGCTGATCCTGGTGGCGGGATTTGCCTACATCCTGCTTCCCTTTGACTTAATTCCGGATCATCTGCTGATAATGGGCTGGATGGATGATCTGGCGCTGGCCATTGTCCTGGTGGCAGCAGCTCTGAAATTTACCCCGGAAGTGCTGCTTACCAAGCTGCTTGATAAAATCCACAGGGAGGATGGGTCATGACATTAAAAAAACAACTGACCCACATTATCCGCCGGGAATATCAGGATTGGTTTGAGAGCCAGGGATTACCCTTGCAATGTGGAAAGGGTTGCGCCACCTGCTGTTCGGTGAATGTGAAGACCACCTCCATTGAAGGGGAGCTCCTCTATGATTTTATCAGGGAACAGGGCAAAGAGCAGTGGTTTGCAGATTGTCTCAATACAGGACAAAGTGGCGCGACGCCGATAACGCAGACGACCAATGGTTTTGCCGCATCCTGTCTGGCAGGAGAAGATGTTAGCGGGGCGGAAGAACCGGGCCGGGGCAGATGTATCTTCCTCATGGGTGAAACCTGTGGAGTTTATGAGGCCCGCCCCTTTAGCTGTCGTTGCTTTGTGTCTACGGTTTTATGTCAAAGCCAGTCCACCGCTGAGGTGGATCAGATTGTCCTCACGGCATCAACAGTGGTCATGCAGCTCCTGGAACATGTGGCGCAACGGGAGTATTGGGGCAACCTGCAGGACGTACTTCTTGCCCTGAGTGATCTGCCACCAAATAAAAAAGTTCGGCAACAGCTGGGTGGCCTTTCACTGGAGACCCAGGCCAGGGCCAGACTGGGCAGCGGCCAGCCCATTCCCGGTTTTCTGCTGGATAATAAGGAGTATGATACAGTCATGGGCTTATTGGCAACTATATTTAATAGAACCATCGATGGTAAGCGTGTGGAAGATATTTTAAACGGCAAATAACAGCCGCGTAACAGGAACTAAGATGATTTTAAAAAATAAAATAGAGCCGGAAGTGAATTGGCAGGATATTGATACGGTTCTTCTCGATATGGACGGCACCTTGCTGGATAAGCATTTTGATGATTATTTTTGGGAGGAGTATGTCCCTGAAGTATATGCCAAACAGAATAAGATTTCAATTTTTACAGCTGAAGAAGAGTTGCTGGCAAAGTATAAGGAGGTTGAGGGACATCTCCAATGGACCGACCTGGATTTCTGGTCTGAGCAGCTCGACCTTGATATTGAAGAGCTCAAGGAAGAGATAAAGCATATGATCAATGTCCATCCGTATGTACCTGAATTCCTTGACTATTGTCGATCAATGGACAAGAAGATCATGCTCGTTACAAATGCCCACCCTAAAACCCTCAAAATAAAAATGGCCAAGACAAAATTGACGGATTATTTTGACGAAATTATCTGTGCCGATGAGATTGGTCTGGCCAAGGAGCAGGACGGTTTTTGGGAGAAACTCAGTGAAAAATACAGTTTTGATAAAAATCGTACCCTTCTTGCTGATGATAATGATGCCGTGCTGGAGAGTGGGGCAAAGTATGGGATTAAGTGCCTGATATTTATATCAAAATCATCCAGCATGCAGCCTGTGGTTCACTCTCCAAAATTTCCGTCGATCATCTTTTTCAAAGAACTTATGGATGGTTGCAGCGCCTGAGTTGAGGGAAATGAATCTCCATTTATTCTTTTAAAAAAAAACATATTACCCCCCCATTGACAAAGAGACATGGATACAGTAATTAAGAACCACTTTTTTATATGATCAGAAGTTAGTTTTTTTATTATAGTTAACCCTAATTTAGCAAAATTTAACGGAGGAGTTGGATATGGCTACTGTCGAATATGCAGGAAGTTCTTACGGTGTTGATGAAGATGGTTTTTTGACAAACGGTATGGAAGAGTGGAACGAGTCTTGGGTAGACTACGTAAAAGCTGAAGAAGGCATCACTGATATGACTGACGAGCACTGGAAAGTTATCAACGCTCTTCAAGATTACTACAAGAAGAACGGTATCGCTCCAATGGTACGTATTCTTTCCAAGACCACTGGTTTCCCTCTGAAGCGCATCTATGAGCTCTTCCCATCAGGACCAGGTAAAGGCGCTTGTAAAATGTCCGGCCTTCCTAAGCCTACAGGTTGTGTATAAGGCTGAGTAGGGCAGCTTGTTGCTCTAACGAAACTTATACCCACTGTCGGTATAGTTAAGATCTCATCCGGCCCCAGGGCTGGTGAAACTTAATGATGAAAAAGGAATCGAACCTTCAGGGTTTGATTCCTTTTTTTTTGTCCATGGTGTTGAGTATGGGAACTGTTCTTTGTTAAGGCAAAGAGTATTCTGTCATTCCAACAAGTTGCCAGTTTACCGTTTACAGTTCGTGGATGTTGACTTTATCTGATTCGTTTTACCTTGAACCGTAAACTGGCAACCGTAAACCGTAAACTTCACGCTGAAACTTTGTTAAAACCAATAATGCCCATATCATTGGCTGAAGTTGGGTGGTAATCATGAAAAATATTGAAGCGTGATTGCTAGGTCACGCTCTCACGGAAATGGAGATGGATATCGGCAAGCATCTTCTTGTATGCCGGGGTCGAAATGCATGCCCCGCGCAGTCCACCGCGCAGGTTAATTTCTGCAAGGTAGGTTGTCCCGTCCGGGGTGACCATCAAATCAATATGGCCATAGGGAAAATCACCGCGGGTCATAACCTTCTTACAGATTCCTTCCTGTTCCGCTGTTAACTCACATGGTGCAGGTGTTCCGCCGCAGTGGAGATTGTTGCGAAAGTTTGTTGGGTTGTACCGTTCATAATTTTCGCTATAATCGCCAAATTTAAGCACACGAATATCCCGACAATCAGCGATAAAGGGTTGGAGAACAAAGGGGTAGGGTAATACGGAAAGGGTGGCCTGGTTAAAGACATCTTCAACGGAATGCCAGAGATGAATGCCCATACCGCCATTTTTACGGTCATCCTTTGTAACAACCTTGCCGATATTGTTTTCGGTGTACCGGTTGACACCGTGTAACAGGTCATGCTGGTCAAAGATGACCATGGTATGAGGAATCATATACTCACCAAGGAGGCGTCCCTGGCGAATTTTTGAGCGGGAGAGCTGTTGACTTAAGCCACTGGGGAAGAGGGTAACTCCGCGCCGTTCAAGATCCGTGACAATGAACTCTTCATAAGGCTTAACCCGGACCCGGCCGATAAAGCAGTGATCCTGCCCCAGGAGCTCAAACTGTGCATGGAGGGTGTCATTGTCGGCAATAATTGTTTTAGACTTCAAAAGAGCATTTCCACAAAGCGTTGATGGTGGGCAGTGAGGTCATGATTGCATTCAGCACAAAAGAGACGAACTTCACCAAGAATCTGTGATTCATCACCATCCTGGACAAAGCTGCCGTCATTATTCTGTATATAGCGGCTGGTGAGAATAACGCCATCAGCCACTTCAAAAAAATCACTGTCATTACCGCAGTTTGAGCAGGTGATGAGGTGATTGTTCTGGGCAATGATTGGTTTTCGAGTTTGTGTTGGTTCTGGTACTGATATCACTCTGGGTCTCCGTATGGGACAATAAAGCCGTAACTCTAAAAAACAACCTCTTCTTTGTCAATATCGGAAGTTGTTCAGATGGTAGTTAAAGTCGATACCTCTCAGTCAAAGAGGTGCAAAAAATCATCTTCGGACAATATTTCAATATCCATGTCCTGGGCCTTTTTAAGTTTGGAGCCTGCCTTTTCACCACAAACGAGATGGGTGACTTTGCTGGTAAGGGAAGAGGCCACAATGCCCCCTTGCTGTTTCACCCTCTCCTTTGCCTCGTTGCGGGAGAATTTGGAGAGTTTCCCGGTGAAGAGGAAAACTTTGCCTGTAAAAAGTGCATTATCGGTGCTGGTTTGCACCGCTGTTGGTGCAAAGCCGAGGTCTGCAAGTTGGCTCAGCATGCGCTGTGTCTCCGGATCCTGGCAGAAACTCGTCAGAGAAAGGGCCATCTGTTCGCCGATTGAACCAATTTCAATAATCTGGTCGTAGGTGGCTGCAACTAATCGGTCTAAGGTTGCAAAGGTGGCGGCAATGAGTTCACAGCTCACGGCGCCGATATGGCGAATGCCGAGAGCGGCTAAAAAACGGGCAAGGGTAGGGTTTTTAGAGTTTTCTATACCTTTGATAGCCTTAGCCGCAGAAGTGGCACCCCAGCCGTCCAGTTGCGCTAAATCAGCCTCCTGCAACCGATAGATCGAGACGATATCCGTAACCAGACCTTCCTTCACCAATTGCTCCACCGCCTTTTTGCCGAGACCCTCAATATCGAGGCCACCCTTGGAACAAAAATGAATGAGGCTGCGGAGAAGCTGGGCCGGGCAGGATGAGTTTGGGCAACGCAGGGCTGATTCACCCTCTTTACGAATCAGACGGGTTTCGCACTCAGGGCAATGGGTTGGAAAAATGATGGGGGTGGCGTGATCCGGTCGTTCCTGCAGGACCGGTTTAACCACCTCCGGAATAACATCGCCAGCGCGCTGTACAAGGACCATGTCATGTAAAAAGAGGTTCTTGCGCAGGATTTCATCTTCATTATGCAGGGTCGCCCGTCGGACCACAACGCCGGCGATGGCTACCGGTTCAAGATTCGCTACAGGCGTGATGGCACCGGTACGTCCCACCTGAAATTCAACACCCAGGAGACGGGTGGTGGCCTGGGTGGCAGGGAACTTACAGGCGATGGCCCAGCGCGGGCTGCGGGCCTTATTGCCCAGTCGCGTCTGCAGTTCAAAGGAATCAACCTTGACCACCATGCCGTCGATATCGTAAGGCAGATCGGGTCTGATTTCAAGCAAGGCATGGTATTGACTAATCACCTCTTCAATCGATCCGCACAGGGTAATGTACGGATTAATTTTAAACCCGAACTCTTTGAGTTCAGCAAAGAGTAATGATTGGCTTGGGGGTTGAACGAGGGAAGGGTCACTGACTCCGTAGGCGTAAAAGTCGAGAGGGCGGGTGGCAGTGAGCTTCGGGTCAAGCTGGCGCAACGAACCTGCCGCTGCATTACGCGGGTTGGCAAAGGCTTGGTCCCCTTGCGCAAGGCGTGCATCATTGAGGGATTTAAAGTCGGCAAACCCCATGAAGACCTCACCGCGCACCTCCAACCGGCCCGGCACCTCCCTTTGCAGACGCAGGGGTATCGCACCAATCGTTCTGATATTGGCGGTAATGTCTTCCCCTGTGCTCCCGTCACCCCGGGTTCCCGCCTGGATCAGTATGCTGTCTTGATAAATAAGCTCCACAGCCAGACCATCTAGCTTTGGTTCAGCTATATAGGTAAAGGCCGGAACATCGGTCAAGAAGCGCAGAAGGCGCTGGTCAAAATCACGCAGATCAGCATCGGAAAAACTATTGGTGAGGCTCAGCATGGGGCGGGTATGGCTGAAGGATGCAAAGCCCTCCAAGGGGGGTGATCCTACCCGCTGGCTCGGGGAGTCCGGGGTGATGAGTTCCGGGTGGTTCTTTTCAATTTGGAGAAGTTCTTGAAACAGCGTATCATATTCACTATCGGCAATGAGCGGGTCATCAAGGATGTAATAGGCATGGCTGTATTTATGCAGGAGGTCGTGCAGCTCCCTGAGGCGCTCATGACACATTTATTGTTTTTTCTCCAGGAGGATACCGGCTTTAGCGATGTTTTCATGGGGGAGTTCATCAATAAAGATGAGAATGGACTCTTTAGGTTTCCGCGCAGCCTTGGCTATGACCTCTGTTACACCTGCAGCAATTTCTGCTTTTTGCTCGCGGCTTAATTCACCGGCAACTCGAATATTTACGTAGGGCATGGTAGTCTCCAGATTGAAATTTTGATGATGATATTTACAGGACATTCATAATAAAGGAAACAACAGATGGTGACAATAGAAGCTGAAGATGAATTGGTGATTTTTTGCAGAAATCCCCCCGACGGCTGGCAGATTTCCTATGTGGATACAGCACCATCAACAAATTCTATTGCCATGGAGCTGGGGTGCAGCGGGGCGGCGGCCAACACCATTATCATTGCCAACACCCAAACCGAAGGCCGTGGGCGTTTAGGTAAGGATTGGCAATCCTATGCAGGCTGCGGGCTGTATCTATCCATGATCCTCAGGCCCAAAATAGAGCTGGCCCATTTATCACGGATTACCCTGGCCGCAGGGGTGGCCCTGGCTGAAACAACGGAATCCTTTATTGCTGCGAAACCGATGTTGAAATGGCCAAATGATCTTTATGTGCATGGGCAAAAATGTGGCGGGATTTTGGCTGAATCTGACGTCAGAAACAGTCAGGCCCCTTTAGTTGTTTTAGGTATTGGTGTTAATCTCCATACGCCCCATACGGGCTATGACCTTGATTTACGGGTGAAAGCTGAGTCTGTTAACACCTACACGACCCATGTCGTCTCCAGGTCGAGTTTCCTTGAAAAATTAATCCCAGCGGTTCAAGATGTAGTTCAGGATCTTGAGGAGGGCCGCTTTCAAGATATACTCAAGCGCTGGCGTGAGCATGATTATACCCTGGGGAAACAACTCACATGGCTGACCTCCGGCGGAGCGGTGGTTGAGGGG
>JAQIBE010000078.1 GCA_027859235.1 Desulfobulbaceae bacterium | reverse complement strand
GGCATTTTTTGTATTGGTACATCTCCCTTATTTGCAACCTTTTGAAGACGTTAATAAACGAGTCTCTCGTTTGGGGGCAAATATTCCACTGTTAAAATCGGATCTTTGCCCTCTTTCTTTTATGGATGTTCCGAAACAAATTTATGTTGAGGCTATTCTAGGTGTTTATGAACTGAATCAGACCGACTTATTGCAAGACCTTTTTGTTTTTGCCTATGAACGATCTGTTAAAAGATATCTTGCGGTAAGGCAAGAACTTGGTAATCCGGATCTTTTTCGTTTGCATTATCGCCAAGCGTTACAAACAATAATCAGACTGATTGTTGAACAGCCACAGAGTGGGATACGCTCACTTTTGGAAAATTGGAGTAAAGACAACATCCCTGATGACGATAGAGCACAGTTTAATGCTGTGGTGCTTCAGGAGTTAAACAGCCTCCATGATGGTAATATCGCCAGATATAATCTTCGGCCTGCTGAATTTGCAGAGTGGAAAGCCTCGTAGTCTGTTTATTTGGAAGTGGCGGTAACGTGAGGATTGCCATGGTCCGACCCCAGTTATACCAGTTAGCTATAACCCTTTTCCCCTTTCACCATCTCACCATTTCACCCTTAAACCCCTTGAACCTTGAACCTTTTCTCCCTTCCCCCTTGAACCTTAAAATTCCCTGTCACCACGTCTTTATCTTTAAATTATAAAATAAAGCATTATAATTGTGATTGTAAACAATTCAGTTTTAAAAAAATATATATTGTGTCCCCGGAATTACGGAATTAATCAAAAAAGGTAAAGGGATGATGGCTGAAAAGAAACTGATCCGCAACAGTACGGCAGAATTTCTGATATTTACCGGGCAAAGCGGTGGGCAGAGCATTGAAGCCCGGTATGAGGACGAATCCATCTGGTTGACACAAAAAATGATGGCCACCTTGTTTGCTGTTAGCGTTCCCACCATCAATGAACACTTGAAGAATATCTTGTCCAGCGGTGAACTGGAACAGGATTCAGTTATTCGGAATTTCCGAATAACTGCTGCAGACGGTAAGCAATACAACACAAATTTCTACAATTTAGATGTCATTATCTCTGTGGGTTACCGGGTCAACTCGGTGCGGGCAACCCAATTTCGCCAATGGGCCACTCAGGTATTGCGGGAGTTCGCTATCAAAGGCTATGTGTTGGACAAGAAGCGCATGGAGAATGGATCCTTTCTTGGCGAGGACTATTTTGAGCGCCTGCTTGAAGAAATTCGGGAAATACGGCTCAGTGAGCGACGTTTTTACCAGAAGATAACTGATATCTATGCTGCCAGCATGGACTATAACAAGGATGCGCCAACCACCCGTGTTTTTTTCGCCAAGGTACAGAATAAACTGCACTTTGCCATTCATAGCCACACCGCTGCTGAACTTATTATACAGCGAGCGGATAACGTCAAGGAACACATGGGGCTGACCTCATGGGAAAACAGTCCAGACGGTAAGATTGTTAAAACCGATGTTTCCATTGCCAAGAATTATCTGGCAAAAAAAGAAATCGAATCTTTCGGACGCATCGTGAACGCTTATCTTGACCTCGCAGAAGACCGTGCTCGGCGCAAAATCCCCATGACCATGGAGGATTGGGCAAAACGACTGGATCTGTTCCTTGAGTTTGATGAAAGAGAAATTTTGCAGGACAAAGGAAAGATCACGGCCGAAATCGCCAAAGCTCACGCTGAAAGCGAGTTCGAAAAATACCGCATCGTACAGGACCGCCTCTTCGAAAGTGACTTTGACAAGGTTTTGAAACAGATTGAAGGATTAAATTGAAGGTAATATCGGGCTCCGGCCCCATTTTCCTTAAAGGTCGTTTTGCCCCTGAAAATCTGGATCTAATCTCTGAAAACATATTTTATCTGGGCTTAAGTGACGAATAATCAATACGATATCTTGGTCCGAACCCAGACTCGAGCTGCGTGCAGCCCTCAGCCCTCACTCCTTTCACCCCTCACCCTTCACCCTTCACTCAAAATCCCTTAAACCTTGAACCTTATTTCACCATTTCACCATTTCACCCTCTAACCCTCCTCCCCTCTAACACCTCGTTAGGAATCACTTGCTGTCCTATGGATTATATGCTAATGACATCTTGCAAGTGGTAAAAGGTCTTGCAGGCTGTTCTCTTCAGGTCGCGTATCTTTCAATAAGGTCATACAATTTGTTTTTCTGGCAGAATAAAAAACATACCCATGTCATTCAACTCCTCGATGTCTTGCTGGTGGGGCTGGGCTTTCTTGGCGCCTATTGGTGCAAGAAGTATATGGTAAGTTTTTCCCCGGTCTTAACCACCTCCCCGAACTATTATGTCATCCTGTTTTTACTAGTTTTAACCTCCTATTTATCTTTTGCTTCTTTCAAACTGCACGAACCCTGCGTACAGGGTTCGTTATTTCGCAGAATCATAAAGGTGTGGATGGCTGTTGGTGTTTCCGTTGTGGTACTCATTGTCATGATGTTTGTTTTGCATCAGCATGATATCAGTCGTCTGCTTCTCGGGTTGCATTTTCTTTTTGCGTCAACCCTGTGTTCAATTCGTCTCTTTGTCTCCGACAGAAGGTCTCGGTTGGGCAGCCAGGGCGGTAAGCATATCGTTAAGGTCCTGGTGGTCGGCAGCCGTGAACGGGCCAAAGAAACAATTATTTCAATTCTTGAATCACCCGGTTCTCATTATCATATCCTCGGCTGTGTTGAACTGAGCCCCGATGATATCGGCAAGAAGGTTGTGGGGGATATCGAGGTTATTGCTGATATGCGCGATTTTAAACAACTTCTCCTGAACCGGGTTGTTGATGATGTGATTTTTGCCATACCCCTTAAACAAATACCAAATATCATTGATCAAATTTCTTTTGCTGAAAAACTCGGGGTCAATGTGCGTATCATGCCCGACTGGCAGATCCAGAAGATCATGTTCAGACCGGAGACGGCTTCAGTCTCCTTTGAAAATTATGCCGGTCTCCCCTGTCTGTCCCTTTCCTCTACCCCGAAGGAGGACACCAGTCTTCTGGTCAAAAGTTTTATTGATATTGCCGGTTCTATGGTTGGTATTGTCCTGATTTCGCCGTTACTCCTCACCATTGCGGCGTTGGTTAAGCTGACATCCAGGGGGCCGGTTTTTTTCTCCCAGGAAAGGGTAGGGCTGAACGGCCGCCGTTTCATGGTGCATAAATTCCGCACCATGGTGGTGAATGCGGAAGCGTTAAAGGCTGATCTTGCCCATGTCAATGAAATGGACGGCCCGGTCTTTAAAATTAAAAATGATCCCCGTGTTACGAAAATAGGTAATTTTCTCCGTAAGACCAGTCTGGATGAGTTGCCGCAGCTCTTCAATGTGGCGAAGGGCGAGATGAGTCTTGTCGGCCCCCGCCCCCCTCTGCCCAAGGAGGTGGATGAGTACCTGCCCTGTCATCGCCGGCGTCTTTCCATGCGCCCCGGTATCACCTGTATCTGGCAGGTCAGCGGCAGGAATAATAT
>JAQIBE010000061.1 GCA_027859235.1 Desulfobulbaceae bacterium | reverse complement strand
CATCTACACCAGCAGAGAGTTCCAATTTCATCAATGAATCAATGGTCTGCTGAGTCGGCTCAAGTATATCCAAGAGACGGCGATGGGTTCTCATCTCGAAATGCTCTCGCGACTTTTTGTCAACGTGAACAGAACGAAGAACACATACTTTATTAATGGATGTTGGTAATGGAATAGGACCAGCAACAGTGGCGCCAGTTCTTGTCGCAGTATCAACAATTTCCAATGTGGACTGGTCAAGCAATTTATGATCGTATCCTTTCAAACGAATACGAATTTTCTGTGTCTGAATCATGGTGATCCTTACTCGATAATTTCGTTAATCACACCGGCGCCGACTGTGCGGCCACCTTCGCGAATTGCGAAACGCAGGCCAGCTTCCATGGCGATCGGAGGAATAAGTCCACCGGTGATCGTTACGTTATCGCCAGGCATTACCATCTCAACACCATCTGACAATGTAATTACACCAGTTACATCTGTTGTTCTAAAATAGAACTGGGGACGATAGCCATTGAAGAATGGAGTATGACGTCCACCCTCTTCCTTGGAAAGGATATAGCATTCGGCCTTAAATTTCATATGTGGCTTAATGGATCCTGGTTTAACAAGAACCTGTCCACGTTCAATATCTTCACGCTTGGTACCGCGCAGAAGGATACCAACATTATCACCCGCGAGACCTTGATCAAGCATCTTGCGGAACATCTCTACACCGGTAACAGTTGTTGTTACAGTATCTTTAATGCCAACGATCTCAATGTCATCACCAACATTGATCACACCGCGTTCAATACGACCAGTCGCTACTGTTCCACGACCTGAGATAGAAAAAACATCTTCTACAGGCATGAGGAATGGCAGGTCGACATCACGAGCAGGCTCAGGAATGAAGGTGTCACATGCTTCCATCAGATCCCAGATACATTTTGTTGCTTCAGGATCGGTTGGATTCTCAAGGGCCTTAAGAGCTGAACCTGGAATGATTGGAGTATCATCGCCTGGATACTCATAGGCATCAAGAAGCTCACGGAGCTCCATATCTACAAGCTCAATAAGTTCCTCGTCATCAACGAGGTCTACCTTGTTAAGAAAGATAACAATGGATGGGATACCAACTTGGCGACCAAGGAGGATATGCTCACGGGTTTGGGGCATAGGACCATCATCAGCACCAACAACAAGAATTGCACCGTCCATCTGGGCAGCACCGGTAATCATGTTCTTAATGTAATCAGCATGGCCTGGGCAATCAACATGAGCGTAATGACGATTTGCTGTCTCATACTCAACGTGGGCTGTAGCGATAGTAATACCACGCTCTCTTTCTTCAGGAGCCTTATCGATATCACTGAAGTCGGAGCCTTTAGCAAAGCCTTTCGTTGAAAGTACGTTCGTAATCGCTGCCGTCAATGTGGTCTTACCATGATCAACGTGACCAATGGTGCCGATATTTACATGGGGCTTATTGCGTTCAAATTTTTGTCTAGCCATTACCGTCTCCTTAAAGCCGTAAACATGAATATAATTGACCGCCATGGACTCAACTGAACCACTAGGCCGTTGCCACTAACCAACAAACAAAGAGGATTTCACGTTTCTTTTCCGTGAAATACTTAAAAAACGACTGGAGCTCATGATCGGAATCGAACCGATGACCTCATCCTTACCAAGGATGTGCTCTACCATCTGAGCTACATGAGCGTCCTGTACAAACTGGAGCGGGAAACGAGGCTCGAACTCGCGACCCTCAGCTTGGAAGGCTGATGCTCTACCAATTGAGCTATTCCCGCGACAAAAAAAAATGCTCAAAGAGAGCATCTTCACTTATAAGCTGCCCCAAACCTTAACAAAAGAATCTGAAACAGCAGTAATGCAAAATGGTGGAGGGGGGAGGATTCGAACCTCCGAAGGCGCTGCCGTCAGATTTACAGTCTGATCCCTTTGGCCACTCGGGAACCCCTCCTCTCATGAAAGAAAGCCTTTATAGCAAATGACTCTCTTTCGGGCAAGCAAAAAATGGAGCTGGTGATGGGACTCGAACCCGCGACCTGCTGATTACAAATCAGCTGCTCTACCAATTGAGCTACACCAGCACCGTTAAGACGAGACACCATAAACGCTGCTTTCTATTATTTCAACCTCTTTTTCCAAAAGAGATAAATTAATAGGGGTTGCGAATATGATAATTCAGAAGATGGGAAGAAGGATAAAATCTTACTAGAAGCATCCCCTTCCCATATCCCCAGTTCTGAATTCACAAATCCTATTTCACAAAGGATGAGTTGCGATAGCGCTCAAATGCCATAGCAAAGGTACGATACACAAGATGGGCGAACTTGGTGTATGGCAAATACAGGAACAACATCAAAATAGAAACAAGATGCAGATAGTATACAGCATAGGCCAGTGGTGGAATACCGATGAGCCGGGTCAACTCGGCACTAATACCTGTCACACCAACCGCCATGATTTCGTATAAAAGAAACCAGTCGAAATAGGTAGGTGTTACGCCGTTCTTCTCCTCAGCAGCAGCACGATTACCCCAGAGGATACCAACACCAACGATCATCGCTATGGCAGAGACATTAGCCAGAATCTTAAAAGGATCAATCAGGCTTAAAGGTCCGTGCATGGAAGGAATAAAGGCACCAAGTACGTCCTGCTTGAAGGCAGAGTACGCCGTAACTATGGCCAGACCGATAAAGGCATACATGAGTGGTCTATGACCACGAACACGATCCGCATTTTCAGTACATTCCCGGAAACGGTTATGGGCAATGATCTCCTTAACAGAAGGAACCAGGAATTCAGTGACAAACTGCTTGGCAGAAGGTCTGAAGCTCGGATTAATGTCGCACCTTTTTTCCATTGCCGACCACATGTTGGAAACACCCTTAAACAGGGAGAACACCGCAAGACCGACGGCAGGAAGCATGATGGCGTCAATGAAGGCTACATTCTTAGATAACCACTTGAAATCCCAATGACCAAAAAATGACCCGAAACCATGATCCTTGAGACCTTGGACCGTTGGAATCCAGGCATCATGGGAACCCATTTGACTGATAAAAAGCATCAGGGTAATAATAATTGCCGGTAAAGCGATAGTCATGGGCAACATCTTGGGCTCACTCACCATCTTGGCCAGACCATTCGGCCAACCATAATGGGTGTACATATAGGCACGGATAGAACCAAGCACATCACCCGGCTTCGCGCCACGCGGACAATATGCGGTACAATCACCACAGTTGTGGCATAACAATACTTCTGGGTCGGCGATGAGTTGCTCCTTCATACCCCACTGAGCAAAGACCATTTGCTTACGCGGGAAGGGGTTCTCATCGGTGGACAAAGGACACATTACAGAACAGGTTGCACACTGAAAACACTTCTTCAATGTATCGCCACCGGCACTCTTCATGTATTTAATGAAATGTAAATCTGGATCTACTCTCATCTTTTCTCTCCCATAACGGTTGGTTTTCCCGGTATAACCGGAAAAAGCCGGACCGAGTTTATTTTGTAATACTTGCAAGCCAGGCATTGCGCCCTGTAAAGACATCCCTCAGGAACAAAACCCACTGACCGTCAAGATCATTACTTAAACAAAAATATCGATTGGCGGTAAGATACCGCCAATCGATAGAGTACGTAACACACTAAAAGACTAGAAGCCTTTAAATGGATTTGGTCCCATTTCAAGAATCTCTTCAACAAATTCATTGATAACATCTGGGATCTTATTGTAATCGGTGATGGCTACTGAACGAGTACCGCAACGCTCTGGCTCAAGGCCGAGGGTGGACAACGTATCACCAATATTTTCCATCCGCTTATCAGCAATCTCGGAACCCTTAACAAAGTGACATTGGTAATCATCACCATGGGCACAACCGAGAAGCAGGGCACCGTCAAGACCGACAGACAGCGCATCTTTAATCCAGGCCATGTTCACCGAACCAAGACAGCGAACGGGAATAACACGGGCAAGGTTGTTAATATAATGACCGCGAGCCGCTGCCATATCAAGGGCAGGAACCGCATCATTTTCACAGGCGAGAACAAGAATACGCAATTGATCGTCCTCGTCTTCAGGAACTTCAATGGCCTTAATCATGGAACCGATCAGGTCAATATTGTAATCCTTGAAGCCGATAATACGCTCAGGACAGGCACCCATACAGGTACCGCAACGACGACAGCGTGTTGGGTTCGGCAGAGGTGTACCCTTCGCGTCATCATCCAAGGCGCCGAACGGACATTCTTCTGTACAACGCTTACACTGAGTACAACGCTGCATGAAGAACTCAGGGTAGCTTGCATCACCGGAACGGGGATGAACTGCAACACCACGATCAGCAGATACCATGGCCTGGATAGCCTTTAATGCTGCACCAGTTGCATCATCGACGGTCTCTTCCATGTTCATGGCCTTACGAACACCACCACAGGTATAGATCCCGGTCCGACGGGTTTCGTATGGGAAACAGATGAAATGCGAGTCGGCATAGCCGTCAAACAGATCAAGGTCAAGGAAGCCATTACCCTGACGATACGCCATATTGATTGTCGGCTCATCAGCAGTAGTCGGACGCATACCAGCGGCCAGAACAACAAGATCTACATCAATATCAAGATCTTCACCAAGGAGGGTATCCTTAGCATGAACCGTTCCATCTTCAACACCGGTTACCGTGGCTTTGGTAAAGAAAATACCGTCATCCTGCTGCACACCCTTGTAGAACAGTTCCAGATGACCCGGAGTACGCATGTGTTGATACAGGATATAGGCCTTTGAATCCGCATTGGCTTCACGAAGATACTTCGCCTGCTTCAACGCAACCATGGAGGTTACAGAGTTCGCATAGGGAAAGTCTTGATCGTGCTCTTCACCACCTGGACTCATAACAAAGGCCACGGAATTAACACCACCAAGCTTGCCTTCTTTCGCCATCTTCTCAAATTCAGCGTTGGTCACAACCTTATCGTTTGCACCATAGCCAAGATGGGTATATTCAGACACATCGGCAGGAACCCAACCGGTGGCGAGAATAACAGAACCGAATTTCTGGGCATCTGGATTCACTTCACCATAAGGCTTAAGACCAACATTAGGATCGTCCATATCACCTTTTTCAATGCGGTCCTGATCATCAACACCAACCTTAACTGGCGCAGTCCACTCTGAGGTCTCACCAGCAGCCTTCAGGGTAACATCAAAGTCACCAGGAGCACCACCAATACGCGCGACCTCAGTTGAGGTCTTCACCGTAATGTTGGTATCAGCTTCTACCTCAGCAATCATTGCACCGATTGTCGGCTCTTCAAGATCCTGATACGGCGCCTTGGTTGGGAATTGCTTTGTCCAACCCAGGGCCTTACCGCCAAGCTTATCCGCTTTCTCAATGATGGTTACGGAGTAACCCGCCTTGGCAGCCTCAGTGGCTGCAGTAAGACCGGCAATACCACCACCCATAACAAGAATTTCCATGTTAATGGTTTCAAGCTGGAACGGCTCAGGCAATGCTGTCTTCTGCGCTTGAGTTACACACATGCGCAGGATATCGCCTGCTGCCATACTGGTGAACTCTTTACAGGTTGCTTCGTCGCGGGACTCAGATGGCTTCTCAGCACACCATACCGCACCCTCACGGATGTTTCCGCGAGACACAGACACGGTGTCGCCAAAGTTAAATTCTTGCTGCATAACACGTATGGAACAGGCACAAATGGCAACGGAGTTTACTCCGCCGTCAATATCCGCCTGAATCATCTCACGGCCTGCAGCCTGACAAAGGGCTTCGCTGGTCTTAATCTCAGCGCTCACCTCACCAGCGGCTTCATTCATGGCGTCCATATCAAGGGCATCACCAATTCCACAACCAGTACATAAATAAGTAGCTATTGTATTTGACATTGTTCCTCCTCCTAGCGTCCAGCCTGAATGGCTTTCATTGCGGCCGCAGTAGCACTCTGGGCACTGGTTACAACGTCAGCTGCTTTCTTGGCACAACCACATGAAATGTGACCGGCTTCCGGGTTACTAATAATAAAACCAGAAGAGTCGATATCAAGTCCAAGCGCTGCAGCCTGGGCCTTGGCTGCAGGCTCCATGCCTGTAGCAAGAATACAGAGATCAACCTTCTGGTTGACCTTGGCACCTGTCATAGCATTTTCAGCGATCAGGGTCACACCACCGTCGTCTTCCGCCTGAATATCAGCAACCTTACCTTTGATGAAGTGTACTTTTTCATCAGCGGATACTTTTTCACGAAATTTTTCGTATTTCCCAGGGGTCCGAAGATCAATATAGAAGACATAGATCTCAGCATCAGGGTAACGCTCACGGATATACGTAATCTGCTTCATGGTCGCCATACAGCAGATGTACGAACAGTACTCCAGATGATTTTCATCACGGGAGCCTGCGCATTGAACAAAACCGAACGATGCAGGCTCTTTGCCATCACCTGGACGAAGAATCTGACCACCGGTAGGACCGGAAGGTGCAGCAAGACGTTCCATTTGCATATTGGAGATAATAGCACTTGAAGAATCAGGCTTGAGGTTTGTCAATTTAGACACATCATAAGGAACCCAACCCGTGGCCCAGATAATGGAATCAACATTGACCGTAAACTCCTGCTCAGCCATTTCAGTCTCAATGGCATTCATCTTACAGGCAGACTTAATAGCAGCCAGAGTATCATCAGAACAGGCTTCTTTGTTCAGAACATACTTGGCAGGGAAAGCCATATCATGTGGACGGCTGATCGCCTTGGCTTTATCCATACCAAAGTTAAAGTCATTGTCACATTCGTCAGCACAGACAGCAGAACAATCGCCACAGCAGGTGCAGTTATTGTTCACGTAGCGTGGGGCTGTTGTACAGGTAACTTCAAAATCACCAGCGGAGCCAGAAATGGCCTTCACGGTAGTCATGTTGTACATACGAATGTTGCGGTTCGCGCGGATTCTTTTAAACTGAATCTCAAGACCACAAGACGGGGGGCAAAGCTTAGGGAAGTACTGATTGAGTTGGGAAACGCGACCGCCCATAAAGGCGTTCTTCTCGATCAGAAATACATCCTTTCCTACCTCTGCGGCTTCCAGGGCTGCAGTAAGACCGCTGATACCGCCACCAACGACCAGCACTGCGCCAGAACTAGAATCTGTCATGCCACTCCTCCATTTAGGAAAAAAATATTAATAGAAACCTTTCCCTCACACACTCTAGACACAAACGTTTCTCTCATATCACATTCATGACGCAAGTTAACTGTGTGAATTTCAGGGATTAAACCAAATTGTTATGCCATTTACCAGAAACTGAATGGTTAATCAACTAATGGCTGTTTTTTTTATGATATTTGCTGAAAATACTTGAGACCGGCACAGGTAGTTCCACGGGCAGGAAACATCTCGAAATGACCGTCCCGGCGAACGAGTAACCACTCGCTCTACCTGTCAGCCGAACCTGATGGTGCCAGGGAGGAGTTTACTCTCAGTAACAATCCTGAAAAAATCGAAAAAAAAAAGGCTTCCTGCCCCGATTAAGGGACAGAAAGCCTTTTCTGATTGCATCATGATGATTCCAGCAGAACTGGAATCATCAGTCACGATCAACTGCGCCGAATTAAACCCAAGGCTCAGTTTCAACAAGATTGATACACTCAACTTTCTCACACAACCACTCTTCGGTCTTAGGATCATAAGTAGAGTTAACGAAACACTTCCAGTTTTCGTCATCAACGGTTGGAAAGTCTGAACGATAGTAGAATCCTGGGTAGCGGGACTCTTTACGGAACTCAATGTGACGAATGTGAGACTCAACACACCAGATGCGGTGATAGTTTTCCCAAACGCGAAGGAGTTCGTGAAGATCGCCAGCAGCCATCTTGGCAGCATCTTCGCGAAGAAGACGAAGAAGATCAAGACATATACTGAGAAGCTTACCAGAAGTCATGTAGTATGTAGCTACACCACCACCATACTCATCAGTCGCCTTCATCAGACGCATCATGATACCGGCAGGCTTGCAGTAGTTAGGGTTAACATCTGCAGCAGTGGACTTGCCAACGTGCTCAATATATAATCTAACTGGTGCGTAAACTTCATCAGCAAGCTCTTGAGCAGATTGAGCAATCTCAGGAGTAAAGTCAGCGTTATCGCGACAGAATTTAACCATCTGCTTAGCACAGATACGACCTTCAGCATGGGAACCGGAAGAGAACTTATGTCCGGAAGCACCAACACCATCACCAGCAGTGAAGAGACCGTCAACAGTAGTCATACGGTTATAGCCCCATTTGTACTTATGAGCACGAGACTCATTAGCAACATCTGGTACCCAAGCTTCATCAGGACCAGAGGTCCAGATTCCGCAACAACCGGAGTGAGATCCAAGCATGTAGGGTTCTGTCGGCATAATTTCGGAACCGACTTTCTCAGGCTCGATGTCCATACCAGCCCAGAGGCCGGCTTGACCAACGGACATATCAAGGAAATCTTCCCAAGCTTCTGACTCAAGATGTTTCCAGAACTTCTTGACAGCTTTCTCGTCCATACCAGCGTCGCGACGCTCTTCAAGGAATGCATTAAGAGCAACGTCAGTAGCCATGTAGATTGGGCCACGACCTTCTTTGAGCTCGTTGATCATGAGGTGGTTACGAAGACAGGTAGGTGTTACTGGAGAAGCGCCGTAAGGCATGAATTTCCCAAGCTCGTCCTTAACTGCATCAGAGTTCGCATAGAACTCACCAAGACCGTTTTGAACCTTAGCTTTGAAAAGAAGGAACCACGCTCCAACAGGACCGTAACCATCTTTGAAACGAGCTGGGGTGAAACGATTTTCCATCATGGTCAGGGTAGCACCAATTTGAGCACACATGGTGTAAGTGGAACCGGCATTCCATACTGGATACCAAGCACGACCTTTACCTTCACCAGTTGAACGTGGACGGAAAATGTTTACCGCACCACCACAAGCAACCATGGCAGTCTTACAGGTGAAAACATATACTTTGTTTTCACGAGTTGAGAAACCAACAGCGCCAGCAACTTGATTGTCTTTGTTCTTGTCAAGAAGCATCTTAACGATGAAAATACGCTCGAGGCAATTTTCTTCGCCGAGTGCAGTCTTGGCAGGCTCAGCAACGATGCACTTGTAAGACTCACCGTTGATCATGATTTGCCATTTACCAGTACGTACTGGAGTTCCACCTTCGCGGAGGGAAGGAGCAGGCTTAGCACCATCAAGGGTTTCGCCGTCAGCATCTTTCTTCCAGATTGGGAGGCCCCATTCTTCGAAAAGCTTAACAGACTCATCCACGTGACGACCAAGGTCATAAATAAGGTCTTCACGAACAACACCCATAAGGTCGTTACGAACCATTTTTACATAGTTCTCAATAATGTTCTCACCGATGTAGGTGTTGATAGCAGAAAGACCCTGTGCAACAGCACCGGAACGTTCCATGGAAGCTTTATCAGCGAGAGTTACTTTCAGATCAGCTTCATTGGACCATTTTCTGATTTCAAATGCGGTACCACAAGCAGCCATACCACCACCGACGATTAATACGTCAGTTGTGATTTCGACTATTTCTGGGGTCGCAGTGGCGTTGATCTCGCCCTTTGGCTTATTAGGTAATGCCATATTCAAATCTCCTAAACAGAAGTTTTATATTAATACAGATTCTAACCAGGTTTACTTAGGCAACCATAGTTGGAATTGGAAGATCAGCTTCGAGAAGCAGATTCTCGTCATCGAGATTAGCACCTTTCTCACCAACATAAGCGTTTGCAGCGCCCTCAGCAGTAGTACGCACTGGGAACTTGAAACGTTTCATGGAACCGTTACGGAACTTAACAGTCCACATAATGGAATCAGCACTTCTCATTGGATGTACCTGACCGCCCATTGGTACGAAGTCATCGTAACCACGAACAGCAATAGCACCTTGTGGACAAATCTTAACGCAAGAGTAACATTCCCAGCAAGCATCAGGCTCCTGGTTGTATGCCTTCATCTCTTCTTTGTTAAGAACCATCAGGTCGTTTGGACAAATGTACATACAAGCAGTTTTGTCACCACCCTTACAGCCGTCACATTTTTCAGGATCTACATAACTTGGCATTAAAAATACCTCCTCATTGGATTAAATTTTGGCCTTGCATTCATTACAAAACCTGTCTCCTATACCTATCGATTTCACATTTTTCTTTATGGATGAGCACCAATTCAACCAACAAACCGACCCTAACATCTTGAAACTAAAGACAAACATCAAACCGTAAAATAGCACCATTATAATAAATGGCCGGCAAAAAATGAAAGGCAACACATCAGGCAACCACCTGTTTTAACTTGCCTTTTCCCCTACAAAATCCATAACAAGAATTGCATCTTGTCATAAAATGAGCAGGGCTTCATTTCTCAACCCTTTGGTTTATAAAATTTCGCCAACAACTTGTCAAGAAAAAATCTCTCAGTGAAACAACCGAGGGGCTCATTTAACATTTACTTTCCGGTTTCATTATTTTACAACCTCCATCCCAACCATTCAATTCGGCCTAACCACCTATTTTGTGGTCACTTCCAATCCCTGAAATTTTAAATAAATTGACAACCACATGACCCCATGCTTTATTGTTTCATTCTTATTTTTCAAGAAACTGTCTAACAATTCACTTAAATACTTAATTTATTAACATAAGTGTTAAACCTTCTCTTAATTTTATATTTTGCGAGATGTCACCATGACCAATGAAACGAAAACCCAGACCATGTTTGGTAACGATAATAACCCCTCAAATATTATCCCGATGAAATACACTCTGGATTCTAAAATCCAGTTTCAATGTCATCCCGGGGTGTCATGCTTTACAGCCTGCTGCGGCAATATTGACATTATCCTTACCCCTTTCGACATTCTCAGACTTCGCAAAGAACTCAATATTAGCTCTGATGAATTTCTTTTGCGTTTTACCACCCCGATGTGGGTTGATAAAACCGACCTTCCAGGCGTAAAACTCAACCTTGATGAAGATGGCCGCTGCCCCTTTGTAACTAAAAAAGGCTGTACCATTTATGAACACCGTCCTTCTGCCTGCCGTTATTACCCAATCGGCATGGCGAACTTCCATCAGGCGGATGATGAAGGTGCTGAAGCGGAAAAATTCTTCTTTGTTGTTAAAGAGGAGCACTGCAAAGGCCACGATGAACCGAAGACCTGGACAATCCGTGACTGGCGCGCAGATCAAGGTGTTGACCTGTGTGATGAAATGAACGTCCAGTGGATGCAACTTGTCATGCGCCGCAAATCTTACGGCTTTCAGGCCAGCATGAGCCCTGAAGGACAAAAGATGTTCTTCATGGTGTCAACCAATCTTGAAAAATTCAAGAACTTCGTTTTTGAATCTTCCTTTCTTGACACGTACGAAATCGATCCTCAGGAACTTGAAGAAATCAAGAATGACGACATCAATCTCATGTTCTTTGGGTTTAAATATCTTGCCAGTGCCCTGTTTGGTGCCAAGACCCTGCAGGTTAAGAAAGAAAAGATTGACGCCCGGGTTGAAAAGATGAAAAACAGCCAGGGAGACCGTGAAGCGGATGCTGAAGAGACGTACAAGCAATTGATTGCTGATCGAGATGCCCTGATGGTTCAGAATGAAGATTATAAAAAATAATTTCTGATTTGTCCCAATAAAGCATAAAAAAAGCCTGGCGATTTTCGCCAGGCTTTTTTTATTTTAGCGCCAGGGTAATTTTGCATTCACAGAGACTTAAACGCCACCACAAAAACCGAGCCCACCCCCTCCTCACTCTCAACTGTGATCTCAGCCCCATGACTTTCCATAATATTATGGGTAATGGCAAGCCCCAACCCTGAGCCTTTATTTTTTGAGGTATAAAACGGCGTGAAAATCAACTTGATCTGCTCCTGACTTAAACCACACCCCTGATCCGCAATCTCCACATAAATTGTCTTATTCTCCTGGCGGGTTATAATAGACAGCACCCCACCCTGCTCCATGGATTGCGCCCCATTAACCATCATATTCATAATGGCCTGGTAGAGCTGATCGAAATCACCCATGATCCAGCGCATTTCCGTACCCAGGGTCATCTGCAACTCAACACCCTGGCCGGCAAGTTCATCATGCATGAAGGTGGATACCCTGCGCACCACATCATTAATGGCAATCTCTTTCATGTCAGGCTGCTGCGGCCTGGCATAATCTAAAAATTCCCGGACGATCTTATCCAGACGTCTTGTTTCATCAACAATAATCGTTGCCAGATGCTCCTTGCCCGGTGCCAATTTTTTAATTTTCTTACCAAGAACCTCAGCCGTTGAATGAATAATTCCCAGAGGATTTTTAATTTCATGGGAAACCGTGGCAACCATGGTCCCCAAGGAGGCCAGTCGTTCCGAATGATGCAGTTTTTCCTCCAGCCGCCTCCGCTCAGAGGCACGGGCTGCCATAATCCGCTCACCCCGATGAACAATCATTGATAACACTGCAAAAAGGGCGGACATCACCAACACCGACGTTCCGAGAATAGAGGCCTGTAACTTCACCATGGCCTCCAGATCAGCAGAAAGATCCTGCACCACCTCGATCACCCCCATCACCGATTCATCGGTACTAAACGGTTTTTCCTTGCGCAGCGGAATATAAGTTTGAATGAGACAGGAGACATCATCACTCCCGGGCAGGATATTCCAGATTGAACCTGAAAGGGTAAAGGATGAACTTGGCACCCCGTTTAAAGCTTCCTGGTACCTGACCTCTTCACCGAGATCCTTTTTACCAATATCCTCAGGACTGGTTGAATAGGAGATAAGATTCTCCTTTGTGGAATAAATCCTTACAGATTGTAAATCAACCGAGGTGCGCATAGACTGGACAATGGAATCAAGCTTGGCATATTGGCGGGGATCCTGAAGAGCAATCGGGCGGTTCTGCAGGGCCAATGGCAAGACAAACTGCTGAAAAATCTGATGGCTGAGATTCTGGGCATACACCTCGGTGTATTGTTTGCTCCGCTCAAGGAGAACCTTTGTGGTGTGGGAGGAAATAATCCAGGAGAGCAGCAGAATAGAAAAGGCAATAAACCCCAGTGACGTATAGGAAAAGAACTTCACCATACGAAACGGTTTTAACCGGGCAAGCTCTGTGGTGGTTATTTCCTTAACTGACATTACATACTCCACAACGCTTACATTTTGAGGTATCACAAAGGGGGGTTGCCTTTTCAGACAACCCGCGCTGGTACTCCTGCCAGAGATAGCCCGGGCTCATACCATGGCCAATAATATCCCAGCAAAACTTCTCGTGCTGTTCGCGCGGCCGCACAACATCAGCAACATCAACGCCGCACCCCTTAAAGACCTGCTTCCAGTTTCGACCAGTGACAACCAACTCAACGAGAGCAGGGCCAAGGGAACGATCCCCCCTGGCAAGGACGGCCTGATAAAAGGCATTATCCGGTTTATCCACATGCAGCTTCACATTACTCAGAACCTTTAACCCCTTCCTCACTCGCTGAATTTTCAGCTTCAGGGATTTTACCCCGGCAAACCCAGCATATTGAAACGGTGTGGAAGCCTTGGGAACAAAGGAGTTCAAACTGACAACAATTGTGGCCAATCGCCCTCTCTCCCTGCCGATAACATCGATGGCATCTTTAATCTCTTCCACCAGGATTACCAGCTCATCAAGATCTTCATCCCCTTCACTTGGCAGACCAACCATAAAGTATAATTTTAAATTCATCACACCGGCCCCGACCAAGAGGGTAGCGGCTGAGAGCAAATCCTCCCGGGACAGCCCCTTATTAATCACCCGCCGCAGTCGAGCGGAACCGCCGTCCGGGGCAATAGCCGCTGTTTTCAACCGGCTCTGCCGCAGTAACGCCACCAACTCCGGGGTGATGGCATCAGCCCGCAAGGAGGAGAACGACAGGCTACACGACTCACCCAGCAGATACTCCGAAACCTCAGCCAGGGATTTTGGCTCTGTCATCTCCATACCGAGCAGCCCAACCTTCCGGCAACTTTGGGGCCGTTCACTGATGGCCTTAATAATCGCCTCAGCCTTCCACTGGCGGGGAGGACGATAGATAAAACCTGCGGCGCAAAAACGACAACCACGGCTGCAGCCACGGCCAAGTTCGGCAATGAACATATCTGAAAATTCTGTTTCAGGGGTTAATATCTCACTATGGCCACTCTTCTCAACCCCATGGCAGACTGTTTTTTGCACTGGAGAGGGGCACTGAAACTTGGACCTAAAACCAGCAAACTGCCCGTCCTCCCAAACATACTCATAAAGAGAGGGGACATAGTTTCCAGGGATATGGGCCAGAGATTTTAAAAAGGCATGCCGTTCTCGTGACTTCAAGGCAAGGAGGGATTGCAGAAATTCAGGCAGCAGGACTTCAGCATCACCAATGAGAAAGAGATCAAAAAAATCAGCCAAGGGTTCCGGATTGATAAAGGTCGCAACACCGCCGCCCACAATGAGGGGATCTCCTGCAGAAAACGAGTCGTTATTCCTTTGAGCAGCAAAGAGTTCAACCCCTGCCAGGAGAAACAGCCTTATAAGATTTTCATAGTCCTGCTCAAAACTCAGGGCACAGAGCACCACGGGAAAATCCGTCAGAAGCCGTCCAGACTCCACTGATTTGGGTGGGGAATGATCATCCGGGAGAAAGACCCGTTCACAAACAATCTCAGGGAACTCATTGGCCAGCCTATAGACAATCTGCATTCCCAGATTGGACATGCCAAGTCTATACACATTGGGAAAAACGATTGCCACAGGCAACCGCCCATGCCATTTCTTAATAATGGTCCCCTGCTCTTTATCGAGAATGGTCGCTGTATCTGGTTTCATTATCTTCTTTCACGTGAAATAGGTCTATGACCCATCTTCCTTCTTTACCGACTCACCCGTATAACTGAATAAGAATAATGGCAAAAATAAAAGCCTGCAAGGTAATCCCCTGCAGGCTTTTTTGTCAGATACCGATGGTGCCGCACAGAAGGGGCGTTTGGCGACATCAATATCCATTATTTTTCATCTGCCCCGGATTCCCGGAACAGGATTAATCCCATCATCAATTCGCATTCCTGCGGATAAAGGCTGGAGTATCCAAGGTCTTTTCATCCAGGGGATTAACGTTTAGTCCAAAGGCATTTGGAATGACAGTGCCCTTATTATGGGGAGAAGAAGAGGGTTGTGGCTCAGAACTATCAGCCCTTGCAAACCTGCCACGACCATTAACAGCAATCGGGGTTATCTCCAGGATGACCTCTTCCTGAATACCGGTAGCCACGACAGTGACGCGTAACTCTTCACCGGCATCTTCATCAAAGATAACACCCATGATGATATCGGCATCTTCATGCACCTCCTGCTGAATACGACTGGTTACCTCTGTCACCTCATGCATGCCCAGAGAATCACGGCGGGCAGACATATTCACCAGAACACCCCGGGCACCGCGGATGGAAACATCTTCAAGAAGCGGACTTTCAATGGCCTGCTTCACCGCCTCCTTGGCACGATTCTCCCCAACCGAGGAACCAGACCCCATAAGTGCGGTACCCATTTCATTCATTACCGTGCAGATATCAGCAAAATCAGGATTGATATAACCATCCTTATTAATCAGATCCGTTATCCCCTTTACCGCTTTAACCAGCACATCATCCACCATACGCATGGAATCAACAAAGGTCATATTTTTCTGGGACAAAGGCAGGACACGATCATTGGGAATCGTGATGATCGTATCCACCTGTTCCTTTAATTCATTCCACCCCTTCATAGCGGCTTTCATCCGTTTCGGCCCTTCAAAGACAAAGGGTTTTGTAACCACAGCCACGGTAAGGGCGCCGAGCTCCTTGGCAATCCGGGCAATCACCGGAGCCGCTCCTGTACCCGTTCCGCCACCCAGACCGGCCGCCACAAAGACCATCTCCGCACCCTGCAAACTCTCGCGAATAATATCAATGGACTCCTCAGCACATTGGCGACCAACATCAGGCTTTGCCCCGGCACCAAGACCACCACTAATACTTGGCCCAAGCTGCACCTGCACATCCGCCTTGGATCGTTCCAGATCCTGGAGATCCGTATTGCCCGAGATAAACTCCACCCCGCCGATTCTACTGTCCACCATGTTATTTATAGCGTTACCGCCGGCGCCGCCAACACCAAACACCTTGATTTTGGCCCGGCCAGGAAATTCTGCCATTTTAAACTCTGCCATAATTATTCCCCTCTATTTATTTAGGCTTTTAGGCTGTAGGCTTTTAGAATATTAGGTTTATTTGGTACTTATCTTTTATAGATAAAAATACCATCTGCCCTAATAGCCTTCCGCCTAAACCCCTAATAGCCTCATATAACTCTACATCACTTTCTTAAAAAAACCTTTTAACCGCTGGCCAATCTTAGCAAGCACCCCGGAATCATCCGGCACAAAACGGCCAGGCTCATGCTTCATGCCATAGAGCAGCAGACCAACTCCTGTTGCACATTGCGGGGTATTCACCAAGTCGGTAATCCCCTCCACATGATTTGGATAGCCGATGCGCACAGGGAGATCAAAAATCTGTTCCGCAAGGTCCTCCATATTGGCCAGCAATGAGCTCCCGCCCGTCATGACGATGCCCGCATGGATACTACCTTTAATATTGTGATCCACAAGCTGTTGATTCACCAGGAGCAACATCTCTTCAATCCGCGGCTCAAGGATCTCACCCATAACCCGCTGGGATAATTTCCGACATTGCTTCCCGCCGACACTGGGAACATCAATGGCCTGATCCTTATCAATCATCGAGGCAATCGCACACCCATATTTTTCTTTGAGCTTCTCAGCCTCAACAAGGGGCGTCCGTAACCCCTGGGAGAGATCATTGGTGAGATTATCACCACCAATACCGAGAACAAACGTCTGGCGGATGGAATGGTCACTGAACACGGCGAGATCACTTGTACCACCACCAATATCCAGTAAGCCGACACCAATTTCCATCTCCTCATAGGTCAAGACCGCTTCTGCAGACGCGATAGGTTCCAGCACCACATCATCCACATCAAGTCCGGCCTTATTGCAACACTTCACAATATTATGCACCGCCGTTGTTGAAGCGGTGACAATATGCACATTCGCCTCAAGGCGTACAGCGGTCATGCCTAAAGGGTCCTGGATTCCACCCTGACCATCCACGGTGAAATCCTGAGGGATAACATGCAGCACCTCCTGCTCCTGGCTCAGGGGAATAGCCTGACCATTCTCCACAACCCGGGCAATATCCTGCTCTGTTATTTCATGATTCTTTACCGCAATCACCCCGTTGCTATTGGTGCCAACCACATGTGAGCCCGCGATTCCCACAAATACTGAGGAGATATCACAATTGGCCATGACTTCGGCCTCATGGACTGATTTTCTGATGGACTGCACAGTGGCCTCGATATTCACCACCACCCCTTTGCGCATACCCACAGAGGGATGCACCCCAAAACCGATAATCTCCAGCTTCTCATCGAGGACCTCGCCTACGATGGTACAGATCTTGGTGGTCCCAATATCCAGCCCAACAATGATTTCTCCTCTTTGCTGACTTTGCGTCATTTCCTCAAAACCCTTCTTTATGTTGATGTAACTGCATTATGCCTCTAAGAAAGAACACGCAGCAGTCACAGTCTAATTTCTTAAATTAACTTTGAAAACTCACCAGAACCCGACCTTCCGAATACTCCAGATCAATCATTGTCACTGTATCAAACTTCTTCTTTTTATACAGCCAGCCAAGCACCTTTGCCAAACGCTTATACTTTTGCCACATCTTGGTCTGCCCTATTTGCACAGGGAAGGGATTATCGGCCATATATAGAGTCAGGTCCCCCTGTTCATCCACCATAATCTGCGAGACATTCTGAATAGACAGGGCCGGATTACCACTTCTGGTGTATTTCAGAAAATCGGTGACATTTTTCATGGAGTCTTTGCCAGCCACCATGGTCTCATCAGCAAAATGCACCACAGGAAAGTCCAAACCCTCTCCCGGTTTCACCCCGGCAAAAACAAACCCACTCTTGTCAAAATAAGACAACCCCTGTTGCAACTGCACTATGGCCAGAGGTTTTCGCTCCTGAATTTGTATCTCCAGACTATTGGGATACACCTTCTTGACACTGACCCTGCGTATCCATCCCGTCTTTTTTAATTCCTCACCAATCTCGACCTTATCAACAGCAACAAGATTGGTCTGGTTTGTTATACCAATGAGACTGAGAATCTCATCATGGCCAAACTTAGAACTGCCTGTAATATTTACTGATTCAACCTCAAAAAAAGGTGAATGGCTCAAGCCAACATAACCCAGCCAGCCTAACACAAAAAAACCGAAAACTACACCGACAATTCCCACTGCAGCACCAACAACCTGATGTCTTATGGATGAACCAGCACCGACCTTTTCCCGAACCGTCCTCGAGTATTTTGACTTCTTCGACTTCACCCCGGTTCAAACCCAAGCAATTTCACTTCTGGCTCCAAAAACACACCGAACTTCTGTTCTACTTCATTCTGCACCAGTTCCATTAACCGGACCAAATCCCGGGCCGAGGCATTACCCCTATTAATTAAAAAATTTGCGTGGATCTTGGAAATCTCAGCCCCGCCAACCCGTGTCCCTTTGAGTCCAGCTTTTTCAATTAAATATCCAGCCGTTTCAGCACCGGGAGGATTCCTGAAAAACGATCCGCAACTGGGCCCCTTTGGTTGATGGGTTTGGCGCTTCTTCAGGAGCTTCCTGCAACTGGTACGAATCGCCTGACTATCTCCACGCCGGAGAGCAAACAATCCTTCAAGGGCAATCTGACCGCGCTCTTCACCCCAGTTACGGTACGTGTAATTCATCCTGCACGCCTCCTTTTCCACCACCTCACCCTGACTGTTCATCAAGGTTACAGAACCAAGGACCTTGGAAATTTCTCCACCAAAGGCCCCGGCATTCATCACCATGGCACCACCGATGGAGCCCGGAATGCCAACCGCAAATTCCATTCCTGTCAACCCATGCTCCACACACCAGTTCACAAAACTTGCCAGTGAACATCCTGTTTCCACCTTAACCAGAACATGATCATCCACTTCATGAACAATGGTCTTTGCAGAGAATCCTTTAGTCAAGACAATGGTGACACCCTCGAGCCCCTTATCTGACACGAGAATATTCGAACCACCGCCAATGACCCGCCAGGGGATATCCAACCGGCAAACCCCATCCAGTAAACTGGCAAGCTCCCTTATGCCACAGGGGAAGACCATGGCCTGGGCAGGCCCGCCAACCCTATAGGTCGTGTATTCTGACATGGGTTGCTGCCACAGCACCTCACCAACCCAAAAGTCGGCCATACCATCGTTAAACACCGAACTCCATGCCGGCATTTCTCTAACCCTTGCCATGTCCTCTCTCTCCATTACGAATGCTTCCATTGTTGCACCCTCTAATTGAGTCGTTGACAATATGAGAATATACAAGAAATTAAGAAGATCACCCCGTTCTCAACGACTCAGATTCTCACCCCTATTCTTCCCGCAAAAGACTCAGGAGCTGCTCTCCTGCACGATAAATATTACCCGCCCCTAAACTCACAACAACATCATCTTCCTTAAGATGGGGCCGTACTGTATCCGGTAAGGTTGCCACGGATTCAGCTAGATATACATCCCGTTGGCCTCGCGCCTTTATGGCTTGAATCAGACACTCGGTTGAAACTCCAGCAATCGGCTCTTCACTGGCAGGGTAAATCTCGGTCATAAACAGCAGATCCGCATCATGAAAGGCCGTTGTAAATTCGGTAAACAAGGCCTTTGTCCTGGTGTAACGATGGGGTTGAAACATCACCACCAGCCGCCTAGCGGGCCAGGCATCGCGCAGGGCTG
Organism: Desulfobulbaceae bacterium; assembly: GCA_027859235.1. Classification (GTDB taxonomy): domain Bacteria; phylum Desulfobacterota; class Desulfobulbia; order Desulfobulbales; family SURF-16; genus JAJRUT01. The sequence goes on along the minus strand of JAQIBE010000061.1, from coordinate 23,432 downwards.
ACAGGGTGGCCTTGATCTCTGTTGGGTGGTGACCGTAATCATCAATCACAATGACCCCCTGCTCTTCACCTTTCAGCTGCAGTCTACGCTGTACCCCTTTAAAATTTGACAAGGCGCGTGCTATGACAGCAAAGTCAATTTCAAGTTCAAGGCCAACAGCCACAGCTGCCAGGGCATTGTACACATTATGCATGCCTGGAAATTTTAAATTAATTTCACCCAGTACTGTTTGGCCGTTACACACATCAAAGGACACACCAAACCCCTTCTTCTTCACCTTGCGCGTATTAATATCCGCCTGGGCGGTGAGTCCATAGGTGATGACTCGTTTTTCAATCTGGGGGAGCAAATCGGTGATATTGGTATCATCAAAACAGAGGATTGCAACGCCATAAAATGGAATTTTATTGATGAATTCAAGGAACACCGCCTTTATTTCATCAATTCCAGAATAATAATCGAGATGTTCAAGATCAATATTCGTGACCACCTCAACAACGGGTGCAAGATGCAGGAACGAGCCATCGGACTCATCTGCTTCAGCCACCAGAAACTCACCCTCCCCCAACTTGGCATTGGTTCCGAGGCTATTGACCTTGCCGCCAATCACCACCGTGGGATCCAGTCCCGCTTCAGCGAGGATATCGGCAACAAATGAGGTGGTCGATGTCTTGCCATGGGAACCGGCAATGGCAATACCAAATTTTTTAAGGCGCATCAGCTCCGCAAGCATCTCCGCCCGCCGGATAACAGGAATCCCCGCACCCCGGGCCGCTACAACTTCAGGGTTATTCGCGGTAATTGCCGTGGATGTCACCACAACATCAGCTCCCTCAATCCACTCACTGGAATGACCCTGGTGAATCATGCCTCCAAGCTCCTTTAAGCGCTGGGTCATCACGGTATCCTTTAAATCAGAACCACTCACCCGATAGCCCAAATTCAGGAGGAGTTCTGCAATACCGGACATGCCGATCCCGCCAATTCCAACGAAATGTATCTGTTTATTTTTCTTATACATCTAACGCCTTACTCCTAACCCTCACTCCAGTGAGGTCTTATGGGCCGCAGCTAAAGCCAGACATTGGCTAACTATTTTTTGGGCGGCATCAGGTTCGCCAAATTTCAACGCCATATCTGCCATTTTCTGCCGTTTATCGTCACTTTGAACCAGGGCCAGTATCTCTTCAGCAAGACCAATACCACTCAACTCACTCTCCCGAATCATTCTGGCAGCGCCACCCTGTACCAGCATTGCGCCATTCAGCTCCTGATGGTTATCTGCAGCATGGGGATAAGGGATAAGAATCATCGGCTTCCCCATTACAGTTAGTTCTGCAAGACTCGTAGCACCCGCCCGTCCCACCACCAGATCCGCCTTGGCCATAGCCATGGGCATTTCATGAATAAAGGGGGAGACCGTTGCAGTGAGACCTCCATCGGCATAGGCCTCACGTACTTTTTCCTCGTCCTCGTTACCTGTCTGATGAATAATGCTGAAACCCAGGGGCACTCTTTTTTTCAATACCTGTACTGCTTCAATCATGGCCTGGTTTATGGCATGGGCACCAAGGCTCCCACCCATCACCAGGAGGGTAAAACCACCCTGTTTTTTCTCTCCAGAGCGTAAGGATTTCACTTCCTGGCGTACAGGGTTGCCCGTATGAATGGTCTTATTCCTGGGAAAGTGTTTTTCTGTTCCAGGAAGAGACACATACACCCGGGTTACAAATTTCGAAAGTATACGGTTGGCAAGTCCCGGCAGCGAATTCTGTTCATGAATACAGGTAGGAACACCCCGCAGCCATGCGGCAAGAAGCATAGGCCCTGTAACATATCCACCGACACCAAGCACCACCTCCGGTTTAAAATCGCCGATTATCTTCAGGGCCGCAACAAGGGATAACGGTAATTGCAGGAGGGCGACCAGTCGATCAATAAGAGATTTTCCCTTGATGCCTTTTGAGTTGAGCGGCATGGACTTAAAGTCCACATCGGCAAGCACCCTCTTATCTGTCTGCCGATCTGTCGACACAAACAACACCTCACTGCGACTCACGGAATGAAGCACTTCCTGAGCCACGGCAATACCTGGGAATAAATGTCCCCCGGTGCCCCCCCCGCTGATTAAGATTCGCATTGGCTTACACCGCCCTCTGTATGGTCTTAACGGTTGCGGGTGTCCCGTATTTCCCCATGACTCGCTGCACCTGCTCCATAAATACATTACCGCGCTCTGCATAACTCCCATACATATCAAAACTGGCACAGGCTGGAGAAAGAAGAATCGTATCCCCCTGTTCTGCATGGGCCACAGCCAGGTTAACCGCGTCTTCCATATCCGCAGCCTGGTGCACCGTGGTAATTTCAGTAAAAGCTGCCGTCATCTGTTGTGCAGCTTCACCCATAACAATAAGCTGTTTCACAATGCGTTTTACCTCAGGACAAAGAATTGCATAATCGCCACCCTTATCACGCCCCCCAGCAATAAGAATAACGGGCCTATGCATGCCGGACAGGGCAGACTGCACCGCGCCGACATTGGTGGCCTTTGAATCATTGACAAACTCGATATCATTCCATGACCCCACCGGCGTCAAACGATGGAGTGGAATAGCAAATTCATTAAGCATTTCCTGCACACCATTCCTGGTTGCCCCCATGAGCCGTGAACCACCAATGGCCGCCATACAGTTTTGCAGATTGGGACGACTCAGCTGATGATCATGAAGCCCATAGGTTTCAGCACCTGATTCTTGGTTAACCCATGTCAAGCTGCGCTCTTCTGCATTGACCCGCCAACTGTCATTATCAAACTCAACAACCCTGGCCGGTATCATGGACCTGCGCCGGGCGATTTCCCGGTCCGTACCAGAAATAAGCGCAACATCCTGTTCATTCTGCTGTTTAAACAGCTGCATTTTTGCATCGCCATAGGCGGTGTAACTTGCATACCGATCCAAGTGATCAGGACTTATGTTCAAAAGAACCCCGACCTTTGGCTTAAAATCTCTATTGGCATCAAGCTGAAAGCTGGACACCTCAAGCACTGCAACCTCAGCTTGATTTTCCTCCAGGACATGGGAACAAAACGGCGTCCCTATATTGCCACCGACAAACACGTTCATCCCGGAATGGCGCAGACTCTCACCAATCATGGTGGTGACCGTGGTTTTACCGTTTGTCCCCGTAATTGCGATGATGGCACCGGTGAAATAGAGAAAGCCGAGTTCAAGCTCGCCAATTATTGGTACACCTGCTGTGCGCGCTGCCTGCAATGGATCAATGGTAAGCGGCACCCCGGGACTGACGACAATGAGATCCGGCACCATAAATGTTGCCAGATGATGTCCGCCAAACTCCTGAACAATGGACCTTGCCTTGAGCCAATCCACATCTTCTGGATCCTGCTGTGATTCCTGCCTGGTATCGCTTAAGCACACTTCACACCCTTTGCTGTGTAAAAGACGGCAGGCAGCCATGCCGGATTTCCCGGCACCCACCACAAGGACATGCTGCCCCTTATGCAAAGATTTTTTTTTCATATTTTTTATAAGTTGCGGGTTAATCTGCAAAACTTCTCTTTTCCATGTCCAGTCTGCGGCACAAACAACCCTAGCGCAATTTCAACGTTGCCAAACCAATCAAACCCAGGATAATAGAGACCACCCAAAAACGCACCACAACCTTTGGTTCACTCCAGCCCTTCTTTTCAAAATGATGATGAAAAGGGGCCATGAGAAAAATCCGCTTGCCCCCTGAAATCTTAAAATATCCCACCTGCAGAATGACCGAAATGGCCTCCATGACAAAGATACCGCCGACAATGGCCAGCAGCATTTCCTGCTTTGTAACAATGGCAACCATGCCCAGAGTCCCGCCGATGGACAGGGAGCCGACATCCCCCATGAAAATCTGGGCCGGATAGGCGTTGAACCATAAGAAACCGAGGGAGGCTCCAGCCAAGGCTCCACAGACAATAACCACCTCTCCAGCACCAGGCACATAGGGAATCTGCAAATAATTGGCCAGCACCGCATGCCCTGCAAGATAGGAAAAGAGTAAATACACGCCACTTGTTATTACCGTCGGCCCGGCTGCAAGGCCGTCAAGACCATCCGTGAGATTCACCGCGTTTGATGCGCCAACCACAACAAACATGGCAAAGGGAATATACAACCAGCCGAGATCAGGGGTTACCCCTTTAAAAAAGGGAATATTCAACGTGGTGGAATATTCAGGCAAATTGGCTATCATCATGCCAGCAAGAAGGGCGCCTATTATCTGCAGCCCAAGCTTGCCCTTACCGCTTAACCCCTTAGAGTTCTGTTTCTTAATCTTGCAGAAATCATCATAGGCGCCAATCCCACCGTACCATAGGGTCAACCCGAGAATAATCCACACATAGACGTTGGTGAGATCCATCCACAGCAATGTCGAAACAACAAGACCGAAGAGGATAAGCCCCCCCCCCATGGTGGGAACCCCTTTCTTGGTAAAATGCGATTCCGGACCGTCATCACGAATCACCTGGCCCACCTGATTTGCCTGCAGGAAACGAATAAATTTCGGCCCGAGCCAAAGCACCACAAGGAAGGCGGTCACTGTCGCGCCAATCCCCCTAAAGGTGATATAACGGAAGACATTGAACCCTCCAAAGGAGGTATGCAGGGGGTAGAGTAGGTGGTAGAGCATTCTTTTTTATTTCCAAAAGCCAGTATAACGATAGGGAAATAAAGAATGTAAAGAAGATAAAGAATATACAGAAAAGACTATACCAGCCCCTTCTATAACCTTTCCGTTATTTTCTCTATTTTCTTTATCTTCCCCCCTTTTTTTGATCAACCAAGTTCCTTACGCAAACCATCAACGATCTTTTCCATGCACATGCCGCGCGAGCCTTTAATCAGGAAATAATCTCCGCGGCCAAACGATTTTTCTTCCATACATTCAAAAATCGTTTGCAGAATCATCTCCTTATTTTCCAGACGATGTACCTGCCGCAGGGCCATGGAACCATCCATGGCACCCTGAGCAACAACTTTTGAGTATTCACCAAATACCAGGAGATGATCAAACCCCTTACAGGCCACCATCTCGCCCAATCTCCGGTGGGCCTTTTCACTGGCCACACCAAGCTCCAGCATGTCACCAAGGATGGCAATGGTCTTATGGGTGCCTTTCATGCCCTGTACCGCATCAAAGGCCGCCAACATCGAGGCGGGGTTGGCATTATAACAGTCATTGATGATTTTCAGGCCACCAATATTTACCAGCTGCATACGCTTGTCACAGGGTGCAAACCCTTCCAGACCTTTGACAATTTGCTCAATAGACAACCCTGCTGCATGACTGATAGCCGCAGCAGCAAGGCTATTGGCAACATTATGTTCCCCGAGGACCCGCAAATTCAGACGAAGACGTTCTATCCCCACATGCAGGGTAAAGGTCAACCCTTTTTCACCATTATTTTTCACATGGGTCGCCCGCACATAGGCGTCCCGGTGTCGACCAAAAGGCACTATATCCTGATGGGTTTCCCGTGCGATCGCCCGCACGAGTTTATCATCATAATTTACACAGAGTACGGACCAAGCCTTACACCCCTTAAAGAGTTCCGCCTTTGCCCGTGCCACACCTTCTATTGACCCCAGTCCCGCGAGATGTGCAGCCTGCACATTAACGATACAGGCAATATCAGGGTCAGCAATCTCGGTCATTCTGGCGATTTCACCCTTACGATTCATACCCATCTCAAGAATGGCCACATCATGCTCATTGGTGACAGGCAGAAGGGATAGAGGCATGCCGATTAAATTATTGAAATTTCCCTCTGTCTTCAAAATGTTATACTCCTGGGTAAGGATTGCCCCGCACATCTCCTTCACCGTGGTCTTACCGGAACTCCCTGTAATGGCAACCACCTTCAAATCAGCCATACCATTCCGCCGATATGCCGCAAGATCACCCAGGGCCTCTTGCGCGTTGTCAACGAGGATAACAGGGATATCAAGCTTCTCCTCCAGAGGCGTATCAACAATAATACCTCCAGCCCCCTTGGCATAGGCTTCATGGGCAAACTCTGCACCATTGAAATTGGTACCGGAAAGGGCGAGGAATAAAGCTCCTTTTTTGATAGAACGTGTATCCGTGGACACGGCGCCAAAACAGACCCCGGGTTCACCTGCAACAAACTTCCCCCCTGTGGCAAGCAGAACATCGGTCAAGGTCCAGCCGGTGGAATCGTTCACTATGTCACCCTTATCGTTTACCATCCTGGCCTGTGAATATGAATCCGTCCTATTATGATCTCTACAGCTGAGTGTTTTCATCCCTTTCTCCTTGCAACCCTAAGCAGTTGTAAAAAAATAACATGGCCACTGAAATGTCCGTAGCTGCATAAAGGGGTGTAAAGAAATTGCTATAAACGATCAACATTCTTAACAGCCCTTAATCAGGTTTCCGGACCTGAACGTGTTTCATCTGCCCTGCCCCAAACCTGCTGCAGTTGCTGTGTCGCCTCCAGGCGATCATCAAAACAGATTCGACCTGCTCGTGTCTCCTGGTAAGTCTCATGTCCTTTGCCGCTTATCAGAACCACGTCATCCTTCTCGGCAATAGTGATCGCGCAGGCTATGGCCTCCCTGCGTGATTCAATAATGAGATACCCCTTCCCATGCCCCTTGAACTCAGACTTCTCTGTAAATCTCGTCCCCCCCGCATCCTGCATACCCACTTCAATGGCCTGGAGAATCCGCATGGGATCTTCACTGCGGGGATTATCAGACGTGGCAATGGCAATATCAGCCCCCTGCGCAGCAACCCAACCCATGAGAGACCGCTTGCCCCTATCGCGATCACCGCCACAGCCAAATACCACAATAACCCTTTTCCTGGTCAAACCAGTAAGGGTTGCCAGCACCTTTTCAAGGGCATCAGGTGTATGGGCATAATCAACAAAGACTGCGGGATGGGGGGCCCCTTGGATAACAATCTGTTCCATCCGGCCCGGTGCGCCCGTTGCAAACTTGAGCCCCTGAATCATGGCTGTCGGTTCAACACCAAGCGCCTTACCGACACCCATTGTCCCTAAAATATTCTGCAAATTAAACTCACCAACCAGGGGTGAGGTCACCCGATTCGTCCGGCCCGCCACCTCAACATCCGCCTGTATTCCCCTGAGGGAGAAACGGACATTGCCATATGACACGTCCCTGTTTCTGCCGCAAACCACTATTTTTCGACCGGACCGGCTCAGGGCAGCAACCAGCTTGTCGCTCCACCCCTGTCCCCCATCATCAACAACCACGCCGATCCCCTGGGGTGACAAAAACTCGGTAAACAGTCTCCTCTTTGCCGCAAAATAGTCTGCCATCCCACGGTGATAATCAAGATGATCACGACTCAAATTCGTAAACAGGGCAACAGCAAAGCTGATCCCTGCCACCCTCCCCTGCGTCAAGGCATGGGATGAAACCTCCATCACCACATGGGTCACACCGTCATCCGCCATTTCCGCCAATAAGCGCTGGAGCTGTACCGCGTCAGGGGTGGTGTGACTGGCAGCGCGCTCCACGCTGCCAAACCGATAACTCACCGTGCCGATAAGCCCTGTTTTAAAACCCGCCTCCTGCAACACGGATTCAATAAGATATGAGCACGTCGTCTTACCATTGGTTCCCGTTACCCCGACAAACCTCATACGCTGTGCCGGAAATCTATAAAAACATGCTGCAAGCTGTGCCAACCCCTCCCTCGTATCAGCAAGTGTGAGGGTTTCACAACCACGGGGTACAGACTTGACGTGGCCAGCTTCCACCACCACGAGGCAAGCGCCCCTTGCAACGGCATCCTCTATAAATTCATGACCATTGACACTGACCCCGGCCACTGCCACAAAAACAAATCCGGATTGCACCGCTCTGGAGTCGGCCGTGACACCAGTGATCTCCTGGTCATCCGCACTCTGACATTCATAACCGCACTCTGCCAGGAGTTGCTGCAGTCCTATGGTTTGAACTGCCACCCGCTACTCCTGATTGCCTAAAGTCAAGACAACATGGTCACCCATTTCACTTCCAGGTTCTGGCACCTGATTCATGACCCGGCCTGCACCTCTGATCTCCACGGACACCATAGAGGGCTGCAGAAGGATTAAGGCCTTACGTAAACTCATGCCGCGAAGCTCCGGCATTAGATGCGTGGCTCTGCTGACATTCGGCCGTGACACAGCCTTCTCTGAATTCAACATTCCAGCAAATTGTTTTTTCAACACAAGGGGATCAACCATTTCCTGCTCCGCCAAGGTTGATTCATCAAGACCATCAAGACGCACCCCAATGGCAAACCGATTCATTATATTGCGCAAAGGCGATGCCGCGCGCAAATCAAACATGCCCTCTTCAACCACCATGAGTACTGTCAGTTGTGGATTATTGGCCGGTATGGCACCCAGCAGCAGACCGTCATGGCGGTACTCTTTCTGCAGCACCGACACCTGACTTTCCCCGTCATCGGTTGCTGTTTCCACTGTCACGGCATCATCCTGCGCCCGCCTGGATAAATACTCCACAGCAAAGAGGGGTGCGCCCTCGCCTGCACTGGCAACAAAGGATTGAGCAAGCATGCCGCTCACACCGCCAAGCCCTTCGCCCCGCGCCGCAAATTCATAGGTTGCGAACTGTCCATCATCGGCCACAGTACCTTTCAGGCTGTGGATATATACAGGTTTTCCACCATTCACGAGCCGTGTAAATCCACCCAGAAGAGAAACACCGTTGAGCTGGCCCTCCTCACACTTACCATGGGGAATTTGGGTGTCGGGAAAATCAAAATTATCAGCACAGGTAATGCCCAATTTCTGCTGAAAATGCAGAAGTTCACTTGGAGTAATGGTGGGATCAGGAAGTTCCGTTAACTCATCTGAGATAAACCCGCCGCCTGCCCAAGGCCACCAGTATCCCGCCCGGGCCAGACTACCTGTTTTCATAAGAGATGGTTGAATAACCACAGGAGACTCATTTTGACTCGTTGCAGGGGATAAAGACCGCCCCCCATCCACCGCAGCCGCATAGCGGAATAATGAAGAGATGCCGCCCGTATCAATGAGAGAAGAAACCATTTTGAGTTGCTGGGTCTGGGGATGACCATCCCAGAATTTATTCGGATCAAAGGAGGGTAACTGCACAGACGCAAGGATCGCACCGCTATCAGTATGCACGAGCATTGCTGATACCGAGGTTGCCTCTGTCTTTTTCAAAAGCTGTACCATAACCTTCTCCAGTTGTGTCTGGATTTGCAAATCAATGGTTAATACAACATGCTTACCCGTTTCAAAAATAGGCCCGGAGGCAGGGGACGCACCGACCTGGGCCACTCCTCCAGTCAAAACATTATCATAATACAATTCCACACCGGCAAGCCCCTTGCCATCTTTGACATAGCCAAGCAGCTGGGCCATGGACTGCCCATGGGGATAATAGCGAACCGGTTTCTCCTGAAGGTAGACGCCTGCGATATTCCTCTCCACAATTGCCCTGGCCTGTTCACTTTGCAGCTGCTGGCCAAGCCAGATAAAAGTTCGCTCCGTATTAAGCCTGTTCAGCAACCCCTGCTCATCCAGGCCGAGGATTGCGGCTAAAATTTGCGCCGTTTCAACCTTCCCTTTTACCTCCAGGGGTTTTACATAGGCTGCGTACTGACAAAAGCTAACCGCCAACGGTTGCAAATTTCGATCATATATATTTTTCCGGTCTAAAAATAAGCCATCTACCGAGGCTTGCTCTTCCTTGAACGCCACCTCTCCACCGGAACCAAACAACTGCAGGAGGATCCAGCCCACAAGAAGGACAAGGGCAACAAGCCCACCAAGTCGGATCAGGTTAACTGCATTTTTATTTTTATTCTTACCGTAGCCCTTATAGTCAATCGGCCCGTTGCGTCTTTGATAACCCATGACGCGCCCTCACGCATTGCCCGATTCTCTAAAGGTCAACTTCGTCAACTTCCTGATTATCTACTGCTGCGTACAACCCATTCTGCACCGCAGCCCTTGCCTGCAATCTCTTGGGGGCTAACATCCCCTCCCGCTCTGCAACCAGAACATTGTGCACATTCTGCTCATGCAGCGCCACCTGCTGCAACGAAGCGATGGAGGACAAACTGTTCTGGATTTGCTGGCCGATCCAAAAACTGGCCATGATTCCTGTACACATGCAAACCACCAGCACAGTTCCGGCAGTTTTCCAGAATAATGCCCGCAGGGGTTGAGCAGCTGTCCGCCCACCGTACTGAGGCTGACGCGGAGCCACAGGGAAATGCACCTTTGAATGTACCTTTGAACGATATCCTTGAGCATAATCACGCATTGTATTCTCCCAATTTTTCCGCCACTCGAAGTTTTGCACTCCGGGACCGCGGGTTCTGATTACATTCTTCCTTGCCGGCAACCACAGGACGGGTCGTCAAAACCTGCAGCCTGGGGTCCGCCTTAAAGCCTCTCTTCACCAACCGATCTTCCAGGGAATGAAAAGAAATGATACAAAAACGTCCACCGGGCGCAAGCACGTCCACCCCATCCTTGAGTACTGTTGCCAAATTATCCAACTCCCGATTCACCGCAATCCGTAATCCCTGAAAGGCCTTAGTGGCCACGTGGATCTTCTTCGGATGAAACCTGACGGGAATAGCAGCATAAATAAGACGGGCAAGTCCAGCACTGGTGGTAATGGGCGATTTCTTTCTCGTTTCACAAATTGCCCGGGCTATGGGTCTTGCCTGGCGCTCTTCACCGTAGTGAAAGAAGATATCAGCCAGCTCTTCTTCACTTGCCGTTGCCACCAGATCAGCGGCATTAACACTGATCCGGTTGTCCATTCTCATGTCCAGGGGCTCCTCACGCTTGAAACTAAAACCCCGGTCACTTTCATCAAGCTGCAGAGACGAGAGACCCAGGTCAAGGAGCAGTCCGTCAATCCGGGCTATGCCAAGCTCTGCCAGGACCTCTTTGAGATCAGCAAAATTTCTCCGGACAAAGGTAACTCTGTCGCCAAAGGAGGCTAAATTCTTTACTGCCCGGCGCTGGGCCTCTTCATCCCAGTCAAAACCAATGAGCTGCGCATTGCCGTTGCACCTCGCCAGAATGGCTCCGGAATGCCCCCCCAGCCCAAGGTTTCCGTCTACATAAACTTTGTTTTCCTGTGGCTGCAGATACTCTAAGACCTCTTCGAGTAAAACAGGTATGTGGGTAGGATCAGGCATAGGGAGTTATATGAACCCAAGATCAGCAAGAAGTTCGAAGTCATCAGGGGTCACTTCATTTTCATCATTGAAAATAGCTTGATCCCAGACCTCGAAATACTCTACAAAACCTGCAAGTGTAACGTCCTTAGCCAAACTCGCCTTACCCCGCAATCCAGCTGGAAGAAGAATGCGACCATTTTTATCAACCTTCGTTTCAATGGCTCCTCCCACCAGATAACGCATTGCGAGTCGCGCCTTAGGGTTCTGTGTAGCAGAAAGCTTCAAATCCCTCTCAAGCATGACCCATTCCTGAAGAGGATAGACCCGCAAACATTTCTCCCAGGGAGGCGTAATAACAACCCTGTCATCGTCATAGGTCTGACCCAGCACGTCCCTGAAACGGGCAGGGATATTCAGGCGTCCCTTGCCGTCAAGACCGTGTTCAGATTGACCACGAAATTTTTTTAGTTTGCTGGAGCTGTCTTCTTCCACTTTTACCCACCCTTTTCCACTTTGCACCACTTTACACCACAATACTACCTTTATAGTGATCATCATAATGAAGTGTCAAGAAAAAATGTTTTACCATCCTTTTCCGCAGTATTTAAGCATAACCTAACAAAACACCACATAGATGCATGAAAGAAAGCAAAGACACCATATAGGCCAAAACCACCCCGCGCATCAGCTCAAACACATGGTTAAAAAAAATAAGTGGGTGCAAAGTGGTGAAAGAAACAGGGAGATTCTATTTAAGGGGTCAATAAAGGCAAAACAGCTTTTAACTTCAGGACGAAAAAAGAGGAGTGTTAATCATTTCAACGAGATGCCAGAGGAAGGCATCTACAGGATAGGGAGATCAGGGAACATAGTCAGATATGATTACCTCCCAACTTCAGCCAAGGATATGTCCATTATTGGTTTTGACAGAGTTTCAGCCTGAAGTTTACTGTTGCCAGTTTACGGTTCAAGGGACAATGACCCAGATAACGTCAACATCCACGAACTATAAACGGTAAGCTGGTAAGCAGTTGTAAAAAATAGGGGCCCGTGAGATGTCCATAGCTGCATAAGGGGGTGTAAAGAAATTGCTATCGGAGTCTACGCTTACCGGGAGTCTACGCTTACCGGGAGTCTGCGCTTACCGGGAGTCTGCGCTTACCGGATCAACACTCTTAACGGCCACTAACTTATTGGAATAACAGAATATTGTTTGGCAGCCTCTAAGTTAGGCTGAAGTGGGGGGGGGTAATCATATAGTAAAATGCCCAGAGGGCAAGGGGATGCGGGAACCGTGCCCCCTTGCCCTCTGTTAATCTTCCCGGAAACTGGCCATTAAGAGCGATCCCTGGCACAGGGGGTACAGGCCAGGGATTTGCAGAAGAGGGTCGTGAATCGTTTCGCCACTGTACTGCACAGAAAGAGTTACACAATGACCGTGCGTTTGATATATTGAATAATATCATCCGCATCATCAAGGATTACAAAAATATCCAAATCCTCGGCATTGATGGTACCCGATGCAAGCATCTGGGCCTTGATCCACTCCACCAGACCCTGCCAATACTCTGTTCCCACTAAGACAATAGGGAAACGCTTAATTCTTCTGGTTTGAATAAGGGTTATGGCCTCAAAGATTTCATCCATTGTCCCGAAACCACCCGGCATACAGATGAACGCCATGGCATATTTAATCAGCATGACCTTGCGGACAAAGAAATACTTAAACCGCAAATCGACATTGGCATAGGGGTTCTTCTCCTGCTCAAAAGGGAGATCGATATTGAGCCCTATGGAAATTCCATCCACATCATCCGCGCCACGGTTAGCCGCTTCCATAATCCCAGGGCCGCCGCCTGTCATAATGGCGTACCCCTCCTCAGACAACCCCTTACCCACAGTCCGCGCCAATTTATAATAAGCATCATCTTCAGTGAAACGGGCTGAACCGAAAATCGACACCGCAGGCCGTTTAATCGCAGCCAGAGAGTCGAACCCCTCAACAAACTCGGCCATGATCCGGAATAACCGCCACGAGTCACCGGCATTAAAATTATCCAGCCAGTACTGCTGCGCTTCATCGGCGGAAGAAAACTTTGACATACTGCACCCTTATATTTATTTTTATCAGTAGCTAGCCAGCAGCGCATAATCACCCATGCTGAACAATGTTATTTCCCGGTCTCTTGTATTGACCGCTTTAGTCGTTTCACCGCCTTTGCTGCATCCCTGTTCTTTGCATTCAACTTCAAGACCTGTTGATACAAACCACAGGCCTTGGGCGCATCCCCCTCTGCTTCAGAGAGCTTTGCCTGAAACAGAGACACATCCTCATGCTGCCGCTGCAGACGAAGAATCCGGGTCAGCACACGTCGCGCCTCATCCCTGTTTCCCCGGGCAAGATGGATAGTACCCAGACGCAGCCAATGGCGCCAGCACTCTCCGTCAATCTCAACCGCCTGCTGACAGAAGGTCAATCCGATATCAGGCTCATCCTGGCCATACAGCTCACCCAGTAAACTCAAGGACAGGCTGTCACGACTATTATAGCGGATAGCCCGCTGCAAACTCCCCGTGGCTTTTTTACGATTTTTCTCGTGATAATAGGCCTCACCCAGCAGACAATGCACCGCACCGTGGCTCACATCTTCAATATGCTCCGGACCAATCTCCTCCGCCTGCGCAAGAACACGAATGGCGTCCCGATACCGACCTTTCCCGACATAGAGCTTACCCAGCTGGAAGAGTAAATCAAAATGAACATCATTCCCACCTAAGGCCTCTTCAAAATACGCAATCGCTTCATCAGGGTGGTTCAAGGCCAAATGGGCAAAACCCAGATTACACAGGGCCATAAAATCCCGAGGATCAACCGTGAGCACCTTTTCAAAACAAGAAACAGCCTTGGTGTACCTGGCCATCTGGGCGGTGGTTACCCCTATGGAGTTGAGGAGGTTTACATTTTCCGGGTCAATGTCGAGACCGCGCTGATACTCCCGTGACGCCTTAAGCATATCGCCTTCATTATAGTAGACATCACCGCTTATATTGAGACTCACACCATCAAAAACAGTCCACGTCCCCTCCCCAAAGAAGGCCGTATGCAGTAAGGCCTTCCGGCAATTGCCGATTATTTCACCTTTACGGAAGTTCTCATAGGGATACACACAGACACCCATGGAAAAACTCACCCCATTTTCAGCAAAGAGTGTTTGCGCCGATCGGCACCAGCCAAGGCTCTCCTTTTCAGAGGCACCAGCCAGGAAGACATAAGCGCCGCCATGTTCCGTTGGGACCGTAACACCGGGAAGATCCGCGCAGAATGGAGCAGAAAAGACCACTGCAGGGTCGTCAGGCTTCAGTTCAATCAAACTAAATTGCTCATCGTCCTTCATGAGCTGCCGCAGCTGCCGCAGGGTTTTCCCCGGAGGAGGATAAAGGGGATGAGAAGCACGATCAGAAAGAGCGGTATAGGAACAAATCCCAAACGGCCCGCGTTTTTGGGCTATGAGCAGAGCCTGCCACGCCTGATCAAGCAACTGATCCACCGAGCTTCCGTCACAGACGGCGATCCCCACATGACCCTTGCCAATATTATCCCGTTTCAACCATTGCAGAACCTGATCTGCCATCTTGAGGGCTGTCTCTTCAGAACCACCCTGCCAACATAGACCAAACAAACCGTTACCAAGATGACAGGGATGGGCGAGATGACCGATGAGAGCGTGGAGACAGGCCCCCACCTTGGCCACTGCAGCCCCGGCCTTGCCGGCCCCTGACGCCTTTGGAAAAAGATCAAAAAGAACGAGGGAACTGTCAATATCCTGTTCAAGCGTCGCCAGCGCTACCCGTGACTGCAGGACAAGGCTGTTCCCGAGCTGGGTAATGGGCTCAATGGCGGCAAGCTTGAGCATGTGTAATTCCCGTGAAACCGCCTTGCTTTTCTCAAGAAGAAGACCCGCGCTAAGCTCTAAAACCTGGACCTCTGCACCGATTAAGACCGCCACCCCAAACAACTCTTCACCTGTCCACAGGGGGAGATAGAGTGCTGGATTCTTCCCCTTATCCTTAACCGGTTTCAAACCATTGCGGACCACCTCAACCCCGGCATTCCATTGGACAGGCAACCCGTCACCAGAGACAGACGGTCCCATAAAATAGACGCCTTCACAGGGGCAGGACTCTTTGATATTGCTTTCAAATAAAGGGGCCAGCAGATCAAGATCACGACTCGCTATGGCAACTTCATCATGATAAAAGGGAAAACTCATATGGATTCCTGCGGAGTTTATTTTCAAAGGGAGGAAACAGGGTTAAAGGACTAAGCAGTTGTAAAAAAATAACATACCCAACGAGATGTCCATAGCTGCATAAAGGGCGGTAAAGAAATTGCTATCGGAGTCTGCGCTTACCGGGAGTCTGCGCTTACCGGGAGTCTGTGCTTACCGGGTCAACATTCTTAACACCCCCTAAGAGTGAGGAGAAAACACAGCTGCAACAGCATGGACAAGTTCAGAAACCTCCTGATCCGCAACCGTACGCATATCGAGCAGGAACGTATCATCGCTGACACGGCCAATAACAGGAACAGCAACGGCGCGGAGGTGTTTTTCCAGCTGATTCACCGAACAGGACAATGGCTTCAACGTCACCGCCCGGCTCAGCATGGTCTGTTCGGGCAATGCCCCGCCGCCCACCTGAGACTGCACATCAAGGGATCCGACGACACAGTCTTCAGCCGCCACGACCTTACGCAGCCTCCGCACAACCCTTGCAGACCGACGCTTAATCTCGGCATAGGACGCCCCCAGCATGGCCAGGGTTGGAATTGCAGCAAGTGCTTCATCCTCATCCAGATACAAGCGAAATACCGACTCGAGGGCTGCCAGGGTAAACTTATCAATGCGCAGGGCGCGATTTAAGGGATTCTGCTTGATACGGTCAATAACATCCTTAGAACCAACAATGATACCGGCCTGGGGTCCGCCCAGGAGTTTATCACCAGAGAAGGTGACCACATCGGCACCGGCAGCCACCGCCTCCTGCACAGTGGGCTCTTTTTCAAGACCAAACCTCGACATATCAATGAGGGAACCGCTGCCGAGATCATCCATCACCACAAGCCCTCGCCTACCGGCCAGCTCAACAAGATCACCAAGGGGTACCTCTTTGGTGAAACCAATAATTCTATAATTGGACGTATGCACCTTCAGGAGCATGGCCGTATCATCGGTAATGGCCTGCTCATAATCGCGCAGATGGGTGCGATTTGTCGCACCAACCTCCACAAGTCTGGCACCACTTTTCGCCATCACGTCCGGAATACGAAAAGACCCGCCAATTTCCACCAATTGCCCCCGGGAGACGATCGCCTCCTTATCTCTTGCCAGGGTATCAAGGCATAACAGGACCGCAGCCGCATTATTATTCACCACAAGCCCGGCCTCAGCCCCGGTGAGTTCACAGAGCAGCTCCTCCACCAGAGAGTAACGACTGCCGCGTTTGCCTGTGGCGAGATCAAACTCCAGGTTTGAATAGCGCGCCCCGGCAGCACGGATGTTATCCATGGCAATTTCAGGCAGTAAACTCCGCCCCATATTGGTATGCACAACCACCCCTGTGCCGTTAATCACCGTGCGAAAATTGGCTTGCATGAGACGTGTCAGGCGGCGATCAAAACGAAACAGAAGATGCGGTTTGGCAAGGTCCGATGGAGAACCGTCACCTGCGAGTATCGCCCCCCTGACATCTTCAAGAAGTTCACGAACTACCTTTTTAACCACTCGCAGAGGGGCCTGATGCTGGGAAACCCAGCCTAAAAACTCATCAACCTTGGGAATGGCACGCAGAAGATTCTGAATCTCTGTTTGTTGTGTTTTTTGCGACATATTGATCCAGTGATAAATGGCTTAATGGAAAAGAACATTTCTAACATAATAATGAACAGCATAAAACTGGTCAAGACTACAGAACATTTTGACTTACTTCATGAGAAACCAGACAAACTCTGTTTACGGATATCTGCCGACCGCATCAATACACCCACCTCCACATCGAGATAATCATGAACCCGTGCTGTTTTTCCCGGAGCAGGCCGGAGAATACGCCCAACCACCTGCAGTAAACGGCCCGAAAACTTAATCGGCGTAGTGAGAAATAAAGAGGCCAGACCGGAGCAGTCAAATCCCTCGCCAATGAGTTGCACCGTGGACACCAGCACAGCTACCTTACCGGCATGCACATCTTCCACCGTCTGCTGCCGCTCTTCGGTGGCGGAACGCCCCGTGAGCAACCGGGCATCAACACCCCGCTGCAGGAGCAGGGCAACAAGCAGCTCACAATGGGCAACGCGGTCACTCACCACAAGAATACCCGATTTGATCCTCCTGCACTCAGCAGCAACATCATCAACGATCTGGTTATTCCGGGCTTCATCACTGGTGAGGGCCTTGAGCAGATCCTGATAATTATCCCTGAATTTAAAATAAAAGGAGGTTGCATGGCCAATCAACTTGGGACGTAATACAGCCCCCACAGCCTCAAGACCTTTTCCGTCCACCCGGTGCACCAGGTCACCAAGATAAATATTAATCAGGCGACTGAGACCATCCCGCCGAAATGCCGTAGCAGAGAGGCCAAGCATATACAGACAGTCAAACCCGGTTACCACATCGGTAAATAAGGAGGACGGCACCCGGTGACATTCATCAACAATGAGATGACCAAAACGCTGCTGCAGTTCAGCAATCTTATTCCGGGCCGTGTTCACAATGGCCACCGTAACATCCTGCAGATCAAACCTGCCATCACCGACAAGACCTGCCTGAACCCCTAGAAAGGAGTGGATACGCTCCTGCCATTGATACAGGAGTTCTTTATTATGAACCAGGATTAAGGTGGGCTGGCCGCGCTCAGCAATAATAGCAAGGGCCATGACTGTTTTCCCCGAACCCGTACCAGACTCAAGAACACCGAACTGTCTTGCCACCACCTTAGCAACAGCCTCCTGCTGATAGGGCCGCAGCTCTCCGGAGAAAGACAGGGCAACAGTCTCTTGCTTGACACGTTTATCAATAATCAGGGGAGGTTCGCCCTCAAGCTGCCGAATCAACCGCACCGCTTCATTGGCAAAGCCGCGCGGGAAACGCAGATTTTTGACCCCTGAATAAAACTTTAACTTCGGCTTTATCCGCTTGCCCACCCAGCGACCATACTTCACCGCATCAACATACTTCGGGTTGTCAATGGTTAGTTCTTTTTTCAGAAATTCAAGGGTGGAGGACGTGACGCCGGACAGAAGACAGTCAGACGTTACAGTCAGTTTTGCAGGGGTGCTCTTTTTCTCTTGTTTCACTCAGTAACCCACCGGACTTTTTCATAAACACATCACCGCAAAAATATACCAGACCATTGAAACCACGTAAAGCTGATAGGGAGCAGAACCGACAAACATCCGCTGAGGGATAACATAAGTGTTGCCACGCTAGAGGGAAACAGGGTACTGAAATGGAATATTATTTGTTTATAATTCTTTCCCGGAGAACCCCATGCACGCTAAAGTGTCCATTTTGTTTTTTTTCTCTATCCTCTGCACCTTGCCCAGCATGCTCATTGCCGGTGAGCATACCGGCCAATTCAACCATCCAATCACCACAGGGGAACAGTACAGCCAGGCAACCCATTGCCCCAATTGCGGCATGGATATCAATATGTGGGCCAGAACCCGCCATCAATTCACCATCGGCACTACCTCTTATGAAACCTGCTCGCTGCGCTGTCTGGCCGATACCGTATTACGGGCAGGAGAAGGACCTCACGCCGTTCAGGCTGGAGTTTATCTCGATCCCAAAATTATGGGTGAGGCAGTAAAAGGCTGGTATGTCATTGGCTCCTCAGCCCCCGGAACCATGACGCATAAATCAAAACTATTCTTTGCGTCAAAAACAAAGGCTGAACAATTTGCCCTGAACCATGGCGGCACCCTGACCCAATTTGAGACCGCACTCCTCCAGGCCCAAAAGGAGCTCGAACCCATGCGCCAGATGCTCCAGCAGAAACGTCAACACATGGGCAAAATAGCCACCCCGGATGACACCACAGCCTGCGCCAATTGCGGCATGCGCCCGGCACAATACCCGGCGTTTCGCAGCCAGGTACAGGTGCAAGGGGAAGGCACCTTGCATTTTTGTTCAACGAAATGTTTGATCAAACAGAAGGACTCTTTTGCAGGGAAAAACAGTTCAGCATGGGTTACCGTTTACCCTAGCGGCGATATAGATTTTGCCGAAGGACTCTATTACGTCATTGGTTCAGACGTAATGGGACCCATGGGATCTGAGGCCCTCCCCTTTCGCAAAAAACAAGATGGAGCCGAATTCATCAAAAAACACGGCGGCACAATTACCACCTACACCCAACTCAACCCGAGCATGTTTAACGGGAAAATGCATCATAAAATGCATTGAGATCAAGCGTAAAAAAAAGGCTGGCATAGATCAACTATGCCAGCCTTTTTTACGTCATAAGTGTAAACAAGCACCTTTGATGGAATGGCAGAGACGGCAGATAGAGTTGCTCAGATCGGACTTCCAGGACAAATTCCAGATGTTAACTATCTATGGCTGGCAGCATTATTTATTTTACGTTATATTTTCTATGCTTAAAATCTGATGCACCCCCCAATCTTTTTAATTGGCCCTGTAACCTTTACCTGGAATTATTCTCAACATATGACATTTAAACAGGAGTGGGATATAAAAATGGCCCTGGCGGTACTGAAAAACAAAACCGTTGATGGTGAGCTTTGGGCTGAGGCTGTGGAATGGCTCATGCTGTATGGCCCACCACAAATCCAAGACCTGCTAGGACAGGCCTCAAGCATGGCAACAAGCACACAGTTTCCGGAACTAGCACCTGCCGGATACGGAGCTGACGGAGCCCCCTTTTATAACATCAATGAGTTGGCCGAAAGCCTCGGCATTTCTGCAGAAGAGACTAAGGCGCGGTTACAGCAAAAAGAACAGGATGGAGATATTCAACATCTATTTCCTGATGATGAGCCCAAGACAATCCATTAAACCATCAAGCATGCAGGCCATAGCCTTTCATCTTCTCCCATAAATTTTTACGACTGATTCCCAGCAAAACAGCGGCTTGCGTTTTATTATTCGTTGTTTTTCGTAACGCCTGCAAGATACATTTTTTCTCCGCATGGGCCACAGCATTTGCCAGGGTATAGTTGACATCTTGCAGACTGTCCGTCCCCTGAATCTCGGAAGGAAGATCCCAGACCTGGATGGTGGGCGCAGGGGCTAAGACCGATACCCGTTCAAGGATGTTCCTTAACTCCCGAACATTCCCGGGGTAACGATAACCCGCCAAGGTATCCTGCGCCTCTTGAGACAATCTGAAGGTCAAACCGCGCTCAAGGCTGAACCCTTGCAGAAAAAACGCACAGAGTTCCAGGACATCATTCTCGCGCTCACGCAGAGGAGGGACTTCAAGGGGAATAACCTGCAGTCTATAATAGAGATCCTCCCGAAATTTACCCTCAGCCACCAATTGTTTGAGATCTTTGGATGTTGCACAAATCACCCGGACATTAAGGTGCACAATTCCGCCACCCACCCGTTCCACCTCGCGCTCCTGCAGGACCCGAAGTATTTTCACTTGTAATTCCAAGGGCATGTCACCAATTTCATCCAGAAGAATGGTGCCCTGATCCGCCAACTCAAACTTGCCGATTTTCCGCTGGTCAGCTCCGGTAAAGGCACCCTTTTCATGGCCGAACAGCTCCGACTCAAGAAGACCCGCTGGAATGGCCGCACAATTTAAACGGATATAGGGCTTGGACGCTCTCTTGCTGCCATAATGCAGCGCCGCCGCCACAAGCTCCTTACCCGTACCGCTTTCGCCATGGATGAGCACCGTGGCATCGGCCACCGCCACCTGGCTCACCATGCTGAGCATTTTTTGGATCACCAGACTTGAACCAATAATAGGTGTCGGCTTAGAAAAACAACCCTTATCGCTGGAAATACACCGCGCCTTCACCTCCTGCATTTCCACCAAACGCTTGATGCGAATCGTCAAATCATCCAGATCAAACGGCTTCAGGATGTAATCCGCAGCACCTTTCTTCAAACATTGCACCGCATCATCAGCACTGCCGTAGGCTGTCATCATGATGACATCCGTATTGGGCGACTGGGTCTTCACCAGCTGGAGGAGCTGTGTCCCATCGAGCCCCGGCATGCGAATATCAGACACCACAACTTCATAGGACTGTTGTTTCATTAGGGCGAGGGCTGCATGCCCGTCCACGGCCTCGTCAACAATCCACCCCTGATCACGCAGATGATCCTGCACCGTAACCCGCATGAGTTCATCATCTTCAGCAAGCAATATCCGTATACTCATGGGGTCTCTCCGTTTTGATTCTCCAGCATTGTAACAGGAAGCGTGAGGGTGAAACAGGTCCCGACCCCTTCCTCACTCCGGACCGTCAACTCACCGCCCATCTGGGCGACCAACGACTGGGAGACAGACAACCCGAGACCGGTTCCCTCCCCCACATCTTTCGTGGTGAAAAACGGATCAAAGATATGATCCAGATGTTCAGGGTCTATGCCGCCGCCGCTATCCTCAATTTGAATAATAATCTCCTGCCCCTGCACCGCACTCGTCACATGCAACGTCCCGGGCCGCTTGCCGATCGCCTGCACACTGTTTAAACCAAGATTGAGAACCACCTGCCGAAGTGCTTCAAGGCCGACCTCATACTCATCAACCACCTTGAGATCATGGGTTATGGTGATATGGCGCATCCCCATTCCCACGAGCTCCAGACATTCCTCAATAACCTTGTCCACCGACCCGCGCTGGATGATAAGCGGTTCCTGGCGACCAAAATCAAGGAGGTGACGCACCGTTGTCTTAATACGCTGAACCCCCTTTGCCAATAAGCCAAGATACCGGGTCACCCGCTCAACATCTTCAGGATGACGCTCCATGGTCTTGATACAATTTTGCATCCCGCCGAGAGGATTGTTTATTTCATGACTGATTCCCGCCACAAGACGGCCAAGCGCGGCCTGCTTTTCGTTTTTAAACACCTGCTCGCGTGTTTGGAGCAACTCAGTCTGGGACAACTCCAGACGTTCACATAATCCATGAAAACGTTTACTCAACACGCCAATCTCATCACGACTCACCGCTTCATCCTCCACCACTTGCGCCGGATAACTATCCATCCTCTTGGCCAGACGGCTCAACCGTTTAACAACGAGGGAATCAAACAGGAGAAACAGGGTAAACCAAACCACAACAATGGTTGCCACCGCAATAACAAGGAGCATACGATTATTATCATGAATATGCGCATAGGCCTTATCCATGGGGATCATGATTGACAGTCCGCCACGAATATCGCCGACACTGTACCCTTGATACCCATGACATCCCAGACAGCTCTCCTCAACCCTCAATGCCGCAATATAACGCAGATAGGGGCCCTGCTCTGTTTGTGCAACCTCGATCACCTCATCCCCCTCACCCCGGGCAAATTTATTCAAACTCACTGTTTCAAAAGGATCAGGCCCATTATCAGGGTTTATGGGCTGGAGACTCGTCACCCTGAACTGCCCCAGGCCTTCACGCTTTGCATAACCGGACAATTCACGCGTAACCATAGCCGGATTGCGCATAACCAATTCCCGCCCCTCCGTATCCAGAATGGAGCCGTCCTCCAGATAGGGATTTGGTTCAACCCCGGGTCCCTTTAAGAGAAATAACCCTTGGTGATCAGCAATCCATTGCCGGGTGATGCGAAGTTGCTGAAACAGCATCCGGGCCTGCTGAATCGCCTGCTCAGTTACGAGATTTTCCTGAAAGGCGGAAGTCCTGTAAAATGTGATGCCGTAGGAACAACTAATAATCAGACTGATACAGAGAATAAACTTTGACTTCAATTGCATTTTTTAGATACCCTTTTGTAACATTAAGGTGAGTAATGAGATTGTAAGTTCATTGCAAAAAGCATTCCCCTAAGTGAGGCTGGTCTTCAGGCCCCCTTAGCCGCAAAAAGTTACCACACGGTAACACACCCTGATGTCCAGTGCTACCAAACCGTTACATCCCCTCTCGCTGTCATAAGGCAAGTGGTTGTTTTACGGCACCTATGCCCCATGGCA
>JAQIBE010000036.1 GCA_027859235.1 Desulfobulbaceae bacterium | reverse complement strand
ACCGAATTGACATATTCAATCAACCCGTCCGGACTGGTGATAATGACCGTATTGGGGTTATACTCAATGAGATACGCTAAGCGATTTGTATCTTGTGCCAATAAATCTCTATCCACCATGCCTCCTACAGGCCTAACGAGAACTCTTCACCGAAACGGACGTAAAGGTATTACAGACTATTATAATGGGGCGCAAGTTAATAACAGTGTTTGCGAAAAGCAATGAAAAAACCGTAGTTAAGCGTCAGGTTTAATAGCCTTTTTTATAAAATAATACCAAACACTTACCTCACAAAATCTGCAGAGATTACCCATGGCCCATACAAATTGCAGCTGGTTTGTTTATATCTTAGCCTGTGCCGACCACTCCCTGTACACGGGCGTAACGACCGATCTCGGTCGTCGCCTCCACGAACATAACTACTTGAAATCTGGGGCAAAATATACCAGAAACAAACGCCCGGTGACACTTGTCTATAGTGAGGGACAACCCTCACGATCTACAGCATGCAGGCGGGAATATGAGATTAAACGGTTCTCAAGAAAAGAAAAACTTCACCTGATTCACAGGGAAATAATCCATGAAATCCTGTAGCTGCCACTCCAAAAAACCTTTTGCGCAATGCTGTGAACCCTTTCTTTTGGGGGAAAAAATAGTCCAATCCCCCCTGGAGTTGATGCAATCCAGGTTTTCAGCCTATGTGAGTCAGGATGAGGGATATCTTTTACGCACCTGGGACCCATCCACGCGACCGCAAGCCATCGACATGAGCCAGACACCTAAATGGCTTGGTCTCCGGATAATCAAGACATCTGCCCGGGGAAATCGTGGCGTAGTGGAATTTGAGGCCACTTATTTACACGGAAATGCAATTGGCACCATGCATGAAACCAGTAGCTTTACGAAGAAACAAGGCCTCTGGTTTTATGTGGACGGGGTTCTCCACAAGCCGCAACCATCCAGAACAGGACGAAATAACCCGTGCCCCTGCGGCAGCGGGAGAAAGTTCAAGAAATGCTGTATGTAGCTTTTACCACCCAACTTTAGCCAATGACATGTTATTTTTTTACAACGGCTTAACGGTTTACGGTTGCCAGTTTACCGTTTACAGTTCGTGGATGTTGACTTTATCTGATTCGTTTTACCTTGAACCGTAAACCGTAAACTTCACGCTGAAACTTTGTCAAAACCAATATCGGTGGTAATCATATAAAAAAACTACTCCCGCCGCTTCATTTCCAGTGCCCCGGCAGGACAGACAGTCCGGCATAATCCACAGCCAAAGCAGGAGAGAGAATGGATATGGGCCCTATGTTCGCCCGACCGGGCCACACTGGTGATGGCATTGAAATGGCACGCCTCCTCACACGCGCCGCACCCCGTACAGGCGGCCTCATCCACCACGGCCATCTTCTCTCCCCGGAACATGGTCTCAACATCAATGGCAAGGGTCCGCAAACCCAGACAATCCCCGGGCTGACAGTTGCAGATCGCCCCGATAAAGGGGGTGATCATGGTCCAGATCGTATGCACCGCCCCATCCTGCTCCAGCGCTTCCATCTGGCCAATCGCCTCATCCGGGGTGAGGGATTCCAGCCCCTGATCCTGGGCCAGGCCGAAATAGGACATATCGAGATTCTCGTACCAGGCATCCGGGCTGTAACTCACGGAATAGCAGCAGCGCTTCTCCTTCTTCATTGAGGCCCAGCGACAGGCACAGGGCAACCGCACCACTGTGGCGGCCTTGCCCACCAGCTCACGGATATCTTCAATGGTCACCACCTGGCCGAAATGCTCCACCTTGGCCTTGTCAATCAGGGCCTTGGTTACCCGCGCAGGGAGGTGTTTCTTTTTGGAGTAGAGGGTCTCCAAACGACCGATGGTGCCCACCCCCTCGTCAATGGTTGCGGTGAAAAAATCATGGATATACTGCCTCCGGGTCAGATCACTGAGCAGATCCCTGCCGTAGTTATCCGCATTTTTAAACCACACCTTACCGTCGCCATGTTCAGTACAAAATTCACACATTATTTTTCTCTATTCTTATTTTTAGAGTATCATGAGCCATACACTTTCCCAGGAGGTAAACCATGCCAACCTTACTCGCGCTTCTCCTTGCAAGCTCTGGAAGTTTTGCCGTGGGCAAACTCTGCAGCTCATTATACCTTGCCATCCCCGTCTCAACCCTGGCCTGGCTCGTCATCTATATCTTCATCCGTAAATTTCTCAAGGATCTCCGTCCATAATCCATGCTTATACTTACCAGAAGCAAAGAATTTATTCATTACCCCGGGGGGAAAAGAACATATGCTTACCACCGAACTTCAGCCTAATTTAGAGAGTGTAACGCAATATTCTGTTATGCTAATTCCTCTCCCCGCATCTTTTTCTTTTCTTCCTTTTTTTTAACGCTCCACCTGTGTATACAAGAGTCTCAGCCTTCACAAATCAACACCCCCAGTACATCTGTCAGGAAAACACATGGCGCAACTCATAAAATTCTTTGAAGCCGCGGTGAAACATCAGGCCTCTGATCTCCACATTGTGCCTGGTGAACCGGTTATTTTCAGACGGTTCGGCAAGCTTATCAAGGTCAAATCAGCACCCATTGCACCGGATCAGACCAAAACGCTCATTTTCGAGTTACTCACCACCCAGCAGCAGAAAAAACTCATTGACGACCTGCAGCTCGATTTTATCGTGAATATCAAGGGATTGGGGCGTTTTCGCGGCAGTGCCATGCTCCACCGCTCAGGACTTTCTGCTGTATTTCGGAGTATTCCCCTGGAAATACCAAGCTTTCAGGAGCTTGGCCTTCCGCCCATTATTGAAAAGGTGCTGGATAACCATCAGGGCCTGATCCTGGTCACCGGGGGCACCGGACAGGGGAAATCCACCACCCTGGCGGCCATGGTGGACTATATCAACTCCAAGCGCGCCAATCACATCCTCACGGTGGAAGACCCCATTGAGTTTGTCCATCCCCTCAAACAGGGGGTGGTCAATCAGCGCCAGCTGGGCGATTCAACCCTGTCCTACGGCAATGCGCTGCGGGGTGCGCTGCGCCAGGATCCCGATGTGATCATGATTGGTGAGTTGCGGGATTTTGACACCATTTCCCTGGCCATCTCGGCGGCCGAAACAGGTCATCTGGTCCTTGGCACCCTGGCCACAGCAAGCGCCCCCAAGACCATTGACCGCGTCATCGATTCCTACCCGCCGGACGAACAGAATCAGATCCGCGCCATGCTCAGTGAATCATTGAAGGCGGTCATCACCCAGCGCCTCGTCTCCCGGCAGGACGGCCAGGGACGGGTACTGGCCCTGGAAATACTTCTCGGCTCCCTCCCGGTCACCAATCTCATTCGTGACGGCAAGGTGTTCCAGATTCCATCACTCATGCAGATGGGTAAGGCCACGGGCATGATGATCATGGATGACTCCCTCATCGACCTCTTCAGAAATAACATTATTTCGGCCGACGAGGTCCTGGCAAACAGCAATGACCAAAAGCGGGCGCAACTCAACTTAAGCCAAAAAACGTCCCCTGATCCAGAGGCAAACAGTCTCTCCCCCCAAGAACAACCATCCCAGTAAAAGACTATGGCAATCATTGATACCTATTTTCAGGAAATGAAAGAAAGCGGAGCCAGCGACCTGCACATGGTCATCGGCAAACCACCACTCCTCAGACAGAGTGGTGAACTGGTGCCCATGGATCATCCGGTGCTCACACCGGAGTCCAACCGGCAGATTCTCTTTGAAATTCTCAGCTCGGATGAACAGCAGTATCTCATCAAAAATCGTGATTTTGACCGGGCCTATGAAATTCCCGGGTTGGCCCGTTTCCGCTGCAATTTCATGTACCAGATGCATGGGATTGGGGCGGTATTCCGGATCATTCCCACCGACATTCTCACCCTGGAGCAACTGGGCATGCCCGATGTCGTCAAACGTATTGCCGAATTCCGCTCAGGCCTGGTTCTCGTCACCGGCCCCACCGGCAGCGGTAAATCAACCACCATGGCCGCCATCATTGATTATATTAATGAAACACGGGACGGACATATCATCACCATTGAAGACCCTCTGGAATTTGTCCACCAGAACAAAAAATGTATCTTTTCCCAACGTGAAGTGGGGGCCCATACCAAGAGCTTTGGTGATGCGCTGCGGGTGGCAAGCCGCGAAGACCCTAACATTATTCTGGTGGGGGAGATGCGCGACCTTGAAACCATCTCCCTCGGCCTCACCTGTGCAGAGCTCGGCATTCTCGTGTTTGGCACCCTGCATACCAACTCCGCCGCCAAAACCATTGACCGGATGATCAATGCCTTCCCGGCCAACCAGCAGGAACAGACCCGCACCATGCTGGCCGAGTCCTTAAAGGCGGTGGTGGCCCAACAGCTCCTGCGCACCAAGGACGGCAAGGGGCGCTGTGCTGCGGTGGAAATCCTCCTGGGCTCCACCGCCCTTGCCAGTATGATTCGTGAAGGCAAGATCAGCCAGATCAACTCCTATATTCAAACCGGCAGCCGTGAAGGTATGCAGACCATGGATCAGAACCTCCTTGACTTCATTAAGGCCGACAAAATAACACCCCGGGCAGCCTATGAAAAGGCCTTGAACAAGGGGTTATTTATTGATCTCCTGGATGAACCGCCGGTGACAGCCTAGACTCATGGGCTGAACGACACCAGAACCTTCACGATGAAGGAACATCTATGCCATAGACCTGCAGCCACTCCTCCTCCGACTCTAAACGAACCTTGGGGGGGTGATGGGGATATTATTGATGGGGAGCAGCAGGGATTGCAGCAGAGGGGTAAAACTATTCCCAAGATCAAAAAACTGAGAACGCATGGGCAGCCGTCGTATAGAGATGGATAATAACGTAAAATCAAATTTACACTATACGCCAAGGTCGCCGACAAAAAAGGCCCGGACATCCCTTAACGAGATATTCGGGCCTGTTATCCGGGTCCTGCATCTGGAATCGAAATTCCCAGGGAGAACTCCCCATCCTCCATAGGCCGTTTAGCCCCAAGCGTGGTGAGTTGTGCCGCTTTTACCTTGGGAAGGGTCACCTCACAAAACAATATGGTCTGCCCCTATTTCCGGCAATGCCGGCAATATCCCTTGGTGGCGAGACTTTTTCTGCCGCAATGTTCACACACCATGAATTCGGGGATCAGACCCAGCAGGGCCAGAATAATAACGAGAAGACCGGTGATAACCGGCACGGCTGCAGTCTTTATTTCCGGATCATAGGCTATG
>JAQIBE010000137.1 GCA_027859235.1 Desulfobulbaceae bacterium | reverse complement strand
GCATGGTCAATAATGATAATGGTCCGGTCACATGGGAGTTCATCCGCTCGCTCCATGAGATCGTCCAGGGGGATTTTTACTGCGCCGGCAATATTGCCCATGAGGCTCACTTCTTTACCCCTGATATCCAGGATAAAGGGTTCTTGTTGTTGATAGACCTGGAGCGGATTGACAATTTGTAAGGGGATCTCCGGGTAGGTAATATGCGATGTTACCGGCAGGCCGGCCTTCTGCCAGGCAGGGATGCCCCCTGAAAAGATGAGGACCTTGTTATAGCCAAGTCCCATGGCCTTGCGTGCCGCAAGACGGCTTTTTGTACAGCGTATCCCCTTGCAGTAAAATATAAGAGTGGTGTTTTTATTAACAGGCAGAAGGGGGTGGGGCCGGTCCACATGACTTGCCGGGATATTCACGGAATCCTTAATATGTAGCTCATTAAACTCAATGGGGCTTAAGGCATTAATGAGTGAAAAAGAGGATTCTGACTGCTGGAGTGCCAGGATTTCCTCTATGGATATCGTCTGGAATCGTTCTGCCAAACATTGGCCTGGCATGCAGAGAACGAAGAGACAGAGGGTTATAATGCAACGGAGGATAGTCACTATTGGTCCTGCAGTTCTTTTGTTTTTTTAAGGCGCCAGTTCAGGGCCTGGCGGGTAATACCAAGCATGTCAGCGGCAATGGCTTGATTGCCGCCGGCACGATTAAGGGCTTCCTGGATGAGGATGTTACTGGCCTCTTTTAATGATGGTAAGGCATTTAAGCTGCTAAATACAGTTTCTTGTCCAGCTGGTTCCTGGTGGTGAATTTCCTTACAGGGAATATTCTGCCTGTGAATATACTCCTTAAAACGATCCATGGATAGGATGTTGCTCCGGTGACCAGATACCGCATCAAAAATCATGTGTTGCAGTTCTCTGATATTACCGGGATATGCATAGGTTGCAAGCAGCAGGAGAAGCTCTTTCGGGTATGCCGGCACATCTTTTTGAAGCTTATGGCACGCTTCCGCCAGAAAATAATCAAGCAGCAGGGGGATGTCGTCAATGCGGTCACGCAGGGGGGGGATGTGAATATGGTGGGTGCGCAGGCGAAAGAAGAGATCCGTTCTGAAGGTGCCGTCTTTCTGTAAGGCGTCAAGATCATGGTGGGTGGCAAAAATCATCCGTGCCTCAGTGTGACGGGGGATATCTGAACCCAGCTGAAAATATTCCCGTTCTTGAATAAGGCGTAATAATTTAACCTGGGATGATGGGGTGAGATCACCAATCTCATCAAGAAACAGGCTGCCTTTGCTGGCTGTTTTAATGAGCCCGTCCCGGGCCTGGTCGGCCCCGGTAAAGGCACCTTTACGATGGCCGAATAACGTGTCTGCAAAGACGGTGTCATCGAGCCCGGCCACGTTGACCACCACAAGGTCACTGGTGGGGCGACATAAGTTATGCACCGCGGTAGCAAAGAGTTCCTTGCCGACCCCTGTTTCTCCGGTGATGAGAACAGGTTCACAACTTGTGGATATCGCTTCCATGTACTGAAACAGGGAACGCATGCGTTTATTATGGGTGATGATGTGGCTGAAGGCCTCCGGGCTATCAAGGGTATCGTTAAGGAAATGTTCCTTTAGGGAATCATTTTCCCGCCTGAGTTTGGCCATTTCAATGCCGCGTACAACACCTGCTACCAGTCGCTCTTCTTCTGTTACCTTGGTGAAATAATCAAAGGCCCCCTGTTTGATACAGTTGACCGCTGTGTCAATCTGGTCAAGGCCACTCATGATAATGACGGGGATGTGCGGGTATTCCTCCACTGTTTTAAGCAGCACCTCAGCGCCGTTAATATGGGGCATGTTTAAGTCGAGCACCATGACTGATACAGCATGCTTTGCCAGCATATCTGCGACAAGGGGTGCATCGTTGCAGGTAATAATATTATTCAACCCGGCTGAACGCAGGGAGAGTGAGAAGGAGTGGAGCCAGACCTCTTCATCATCAACAATCAGTATGGGGTGGGATGGGGTAAGATTCATGTGTTGTTTCCAAGGGGTTTAAAGATGATGGAGGCTGAGGTGCCAACACCAACCTTTGAGTCAAAATGCAGCAGGCCATGATGTTCTTCTATGATTCCAGCTGAAACAGAAAGGCCTAGTCCTGTGCCGCCTAAAGACCGTTTAGAGGTATAAAAGGGGTCGGTTATTTTAGTTAAGGATTGGGAGTTAATCCCAGTACCCTCATCTTGAACGGTAAGTTTTACCAGATTTTTTATGGAATCAAAGGAAGATGTGATTGTAATTCCCTTGTCCATATCTGTTAAGGACTCACAGCTGTTATTAATGAGATTTATGACAACCTGTTCAAGGCGTTGTGAGTTGCCCGAAAATTGCGGGAGATTATCGGCTAACTTGATGTTGAAGTGGTGGGTTGAGCTTTTAACC
Organism: Desulfobulbaceae bacterium; assembly: GCA_027859235.1. Taxonomy (GTDB): domain Bacteria; phylum Desulfobacterota; class Desulfobulbia; order Desulfobulbales; family SURF-16; genus JAJRUT01. The sequence goes on along the minus strand of JAQIBE010000137.1, from coordinate 1,878 downwards.
TTATTATGGGTCAGCCGAATGGCGGCCCTTGCCACATCGTTTATGGAAATGGCTGTAAGGCGGTGACCTGTATCCTGCTTTGCGTAGTCTTTGAGGTCTGAGACAATCTGCTTGATCCTTAAGCCGCCTTCCTCAATATCAGCAATGAGTTTGGGGATCCGGGTTTTCATTTCCGTGTATTCAAGGCCGCCCATCTGGAAGTCGCCATTATCTGCATAGAATTCTTCCAGTATTGGCAGGGCCGACTGCCAGTTTCTCCGCAAATGGGGTGTGTTTAACAGGATAATGGAGTTGGGGTTGTTTATTTCGTGGGCTACACCCGCCACCAGTAACCCCAGGGAAATCATTTTATCTGCCTGGATTAGTTGCTGTTGCTGGATGCGGTTTTTCTCTTCATTATGTATGCGTTCGGTAATATCCCGGATGATCCATATCGCGTGCCATTGATCCGAAAGGGACGCCGCTGAGAGGGAAAGTTCCAGCTGAATCTCGGAACCATCTTTGCGTGTGGCGTGCAGCGGAATAATGTCGTGGTACGTGGTGTCTGTGCCTTTGTCAAAGAGGTCTTCGCCTGTTTCAAGTCTTTTGGGATCAACAAGGGCATGGATTGGTTGACCAATGGCCTCAGTGGCTGAGTAGCCGAAAAAAGTTTCAGCCGCCTTATTCCAGAAGGTGATATCCCCCTGTTTATTCATCATGATAATCCCGTCAAGGGCAGCACTGGTCAGGCAGCGGAAGTTATCTTCACTTTCGTGCAGGGCGGTTTCTGCCTGTTGTCTCTCGGCCTGGGCTGTAACATAATTTTCTCCGACATTTGTCAGATCCCGGGCCAGGTGCTGTAATTCCTGTGGGCCTGACCATGAGAATTGAAAGGCTGTTTCCCCATGGAGAATATGCTGCAGACCCCGGACAATTTCAGTTTTTATTTTGAGAACGTGACTGGCAATAAAATGGGCCAGGGTAAAGACCACAAATCCTGTAATGGCGACGATGATGATGATGTTGCGGGTTATGGCCTGTTTCCAGCGCGCTGAACCTGACATGTCAACAGGGGAGGCGATCCACAGAATGGGGCGGTGGTCAGGGTTGAATGACAGGGGGAGCCAGCCCATCTTGTTAATACTCCCCGGTGATTCAGTAATAATAATATCAGCGTTGATACGGCTTCGATCTGTAAGTTCCGGCGGTGTGCTAAAGCTCTGGAAATCAGGAATTGTATTCAAAGGGGAAAGGTCTGGGGCGAGCCATAATGAATCGGTGAAATCCTGCAGAAATGAGCCGAGATCCACGGTGAGAATTGTCATGCCCAGGGTCATGTCCTGTCCATTTACAATGGGGGCAACCAGAAACAGGGTGTGGGGCTGCGCCTGGTTTGCAGGCTCCGCTTGTTTTGTAATCCCTACAAAAACAGCGTCCTTATAGAGTTGCGTGCCGTGCAGGAATGGCGGCGATTGTTCAATGGTAACAAGGGAGCTTCTGTCGCGGGGGATGAACCGGCCCTCCTGTCGTGACATGTGCAGCAATTCATTACCGATGGCATCCACCACCTGAATGGCTATGATTTGCGTATCATCTTTAAACCAGTCACGGCTTAAGTGGATAATCCGGTCGTGGTTAATGGTCGTGGGATAACGGGTCAGGTCACTTGCAGCAGGCACAGCAGCGAGGCGGGTAATGGATTTTTTTAAGCCGGTCACCCGTGCCACAAGTTTAGTATGTCTGCTTTGTGCGCGGGCAATGGTTTCCTGCTGGGCGGCATTGTCAAGTTGGCGCAATCCCTGGGGTAAACTTGTGGCGAGCAGGATCGCCAGCGGCAGCAGGCCTAAAACTGTAATGAATATGAATATATGATAGCGAAGGTTCATTGAAAGGGTGCAA
>JAQIBE010000007.1 GCA_027859235.1 Desulfobulbaceae bacterium | reverse complement strand
GTGGTTGAGACGATTATGGCGGCTGCGGGTACGGGTAAGATTGGCGATGGCAAGATTTTTGTCCTGCCGGTGGATGAGGTTATCCGGGTGCGTACCGGCGAGAGGGGAACAGACGCCATCTAGTTTTGATATATGGTTATCACCCATCTTCAGCCAATGATATGTCCATTATTGGTTTTTCCAGATTTTTAGGATGAAGTTTACGGTTCAAGGTAATCTGAATCAGATAACGTCAACATCCACGAGTTGTAAGCTGTAAACTGTAAACTGGCAACTGGTAAGCAGTAGGTTAAAGAGCAATCCCGCTTGAGTCGGGGTTGCTCTTTTTTATTGCAGATGCCAGTTGGGTTCGTTATGCTTTGTTGCTAACCATATAACTATAGGAGAACATCGATGAATAGAGGCTACGCTGTACCTGTCAGCCAGGCCGAACCAGGAGTTCGGGCCCAGTTTATTAAACGAACCTACACCCATCTGGCCTTTGCCATTCTGGTCTTTGGCGGGCTTGAATCTATGTTGGTTAATTCGCCCCTGGCCCCTGCCATGGCCCAGTTCATGACCGGTGGTATGAGCTGGCTCCTGGTTCTTGGTGCCTTTATGTTTGTCTCCTATATTGCCGATAAGTGGGCCTTTAATGCGCAAGATGTAAAGATGCAGTACGCAGGGCTTGGTCTGTATATTGTGGCGGAGGCCATTATTTTTGTACCCCTGCTGTATATTGCCAATGCGGGCTACCCCGGGGTCATCACCATGGCAGCCCTTTTTACCCTGATTATTTTTGGCGGACTCACCTTCACCGCCTTTACCTCAGGGAAGGATTTCTCTTTTCTGGGAGGTTTCCTGCGCATTGGTGGCTTTGCCGTGCTTGGCCTGATTGTCTGTTCCCTGCTCTTTGGCTTTAGACTGCCGACCCTTCTTTTTTCAGGGGCGATGATTGGTTTTGCCTCCTGCGCCATTTTATATTCCACCTCAAATGTTATGCGCCATTATCACACGGGCCAGCATGTGGCAGCGTCCCTTTCTCTGTTTGCCTCGGTGGCCTTATTGTTCTGGTATATTGTCCAGTTTTTGATGGCCTTGAGTCGTGACTGATGGTTTGACTGCAGCAGGATTTGCTCATAAAAAAAGGGCTGCCCAATGGGCAGCCCTTTTTTTATGATCCGGAGTACTGTGTGCAGAGGGTTATCGGGGGGCTGGCCCCTGCAGCTCAAGGGGGTAGACGAGTACTGTGGAGTCTTTGGCACTGAGCATGTCCATCCAGCCACTGTTGATGACGAGGCCGACATAGAGTTCGGCCTTGGTGGAACCGGGTGCTTTGCGGAAGTCATAGGAGGCCACATAGCCATCAATCTTCTGGGTATGCCATAACTCAGAGAGGCCAATGCCTGTCCAGGAGAGGGCATGGATTTCGCCGCTTGGGTAGGCCTTGAAATTCTTAAAGACCCTAGAGGCGGAGGAGAGGTTCTTATTAACAATCACATCCGGCTGGTTGTCGTTGTTGACATCGGCAATGATGAGACGGGAGTGGATATAGAGCCGATCCTGGTCGCCGTCATTTTCTTCATTAACCGCAACCCTTCTGCGGGTGGCAGAGTTGCCGCCGATAAAGCGTAAACTGCCGCCGTAATGATCATCACCGACCCAGAGCTGTTTCCCGCCGGACATGAGGACGTGGAGTTTATCACTGGCATCAAGCATGATCACTTCTGTGACACCGTCGCCATCAAGATCAGCCATGGCAAAATTATACACATTGGCTTCGGCTGGAACAGAAAGCTTGTTGAGACTCGTTAGCTGGCCATCCTGCAGTCCAAGCTCATAAATACCTTCACTCAAGGGGTATTCAATGCCGCTCCGTTGACCAACCAATATTTTACCACGAGCGGGTGTTGCGATGGGCTTAATGAACCAGTTTTGGTCTTGGAAGATATAGGTGAAACTCTCTTTGTCCCAGCGCACTGCCATAGCGTTGGGGCGTTGGGAACGGTTCACCGAGGTAATATAGATTTCCGAAACAGCGTCATCGTCAAGATCAGCCACCTCCATGGAAATAATTTTCTGACTTGCTGCCAGGGTGATCTGGCCCAGGGGCGCAAGCTGAACCCCTGTCATGTGGTATGCAAATATTTCATTGGCTGAGACAACGATGAGATCGTCTACGCCGTCACCGTCAATATCGGCTACGGCCATATCCTGCATGGCAATCGGCAAGTTGCGGGTTTTCTTGAAACCTTGGGTGCTTGTGATGCCAAGTGGCTTCACAAGGCCGGATCCTGCCTGTCCGGGCCTGAGAAACGCGCGGTCCGGGTGTGCTGTTTGGAAACTGGGATTGGCGGGTTGTGCCGGTGCGATTTGTGGTTGGGGTGCGGTAGCAGCATTGACCACTCCATGACCTTTACCGTTAAAGGAGCGCTGGCTGATGTCTGAGGCCAGTGCATCCACTGCTGGAATAATATCATCCTCGCTGGCGGCTGAACCGTAATAAATGGCCTCAGGGACTGAGCCGTCTGCAGTGTTGATCTTGGCATTGATGCTCAGGCTGTTGCCGATGGCGGTGATTTCACCAGTCAAGGTGTAGTCCGCCTGGGCAGGGTCTTCAATAATTTTAAGTCCGGCGTTGGCCGCCAGGCGACTGGCCATCATGGCCCGCATGGCATCTTCAAGAAAGGAAATATCCTTCTGGGCATGGACCTTGAATGGGGAAATGTGGATGGTTTTTTGCACCTCGGAGAAACCGGTTCCAGGCAAAGCAAAGAGGGCAAGGGCAATAAGAATCAGGCTGGCGCCCATAAACCGATTGGCATAAGTGGCCTGGCTGCCGGTGCAGGTTGTTGGCCGTGAAACAGGTCTTTCGGGTTGACACGTTAGGCCGAGAAAGCCATTAAGTTTGATGTGACGAATAAGCTTATTCACGATATGATGCCCCTAGGTATTAAAGAGTAGATTGGGTTTGACTGAAAAACCCATGCACTCTACTCTGAACAACTTCTCTCCTGCAAGTAATTTAGTACCTTACCCCTGAAAACGTGCATAAAAAACAAGAACGTGTAAAGTCGATTTCAGGGCTAATTACATAGAGTTAACTGCAAGGTACTTATTCAAACCTTGAATGCTTCTTTAGTGGGTTAGTGGGTTAGTGCTTAATTCGAGTAATAGAAAACCAGAAATTGAGCTGCCTATTTTATCGCCAAAGCAGGTAGCTATTGTTAAGACATTTATCCTAAATAATTCTAAGTCCACAAATACCACTTAGTGGGTTTGAAGGTAATTTTATGGGTCCCCATCTTTATATAATCAGGCACGGTAGGACCCCTGCTAATTCGGAGAATAAATTTGCAGGGTGTAGTGCTGAACCCCTGTCCGGGGAGGGGCGGCAACAGATCATAGATCTTGTCCCTGAAATTGGTAAATTAAATCTCGATGGTATCTATGCCGGCCCCCTGCTTCGGACAATACAAACAGCTGAAATTATTGCAAATAACTCCATTCCTGTGCATGTGGCTCAAGGACTAATTGATATTGATATGCCCCACTGGGACGGACTGACCAAGGATGAAATAAGGGCGAATTTTGGGAGTCAATATCCCACCTGGCTTGCAACCCCGGAGCTGTTTCATGTTGAAGGGTGTGAAGATCTGCATCAGGTGCAGGAGCGGGCCGTGGCTGAGATGGAGAAAATTCATGCAGCCCATCCCACGGGCAACATCCTGCTGGTGACCCATCTCATTGTTGCCCGCTGTTTAATTCTCCATAAAACAGGCCAGCCCATGGCAATGTTCAGGAAGATTACAGTGGAAAATGGTGAAATTGTAAGGCTGTAAAAAAGGAGATGCTGGCAACAGCGTTCTCTCTGTTTGCATCATGGCAGTTGTCTCAATAACAGGATGAAGAGATCTGCACAGGAGCATTCTTCACGTCCATAGTCCGTTGACCTCGTTCTTGAAATTATGTAGTGCTTAGGAGTTTTTCATCATTATTCTATCGGGGAGATTGGCCAATGGCAGATCATTTACAGCGGGTTATTTCAGAAGACGGCAGGCTCTTCGGAATTGGATGTGTCACCACAGATCTCGTGGCTGAGGCATGCAGACGGCATGATACGGGTCCTGTAGCGGCTGTGGCATTGGGCCGGGCCTTGACGGCAAATATCCTTCTGGCTGCCCTGTTAAAGGATGATCAGCGGGTGATGCTTAAATTTGAAGGCAATGGCCCCCTGCGGAAAATTGTTACGGAAGGATTCTGCACCGGTGAGGTGCGTGGTTATGTTGCCGAACCGCACGCCCATGTCCCCCTGAAAAACGGTATGATTGACGTCGCATCAGGACTCGGGCAGGCGGGTTTTCTCACGGTGACGAAAGATATTGGCGTCGGTCAGAATTATGAGGGGACGGTGCAGCTTTATACCAGTGAAATTGGCGAGGATGTTGCCTATTACCTCGCCGAATCCGAGCAGATTCCCTCTGCCATTGCGGTGGGTGTTCAGGTTGGGCCGGATGGAAGGATTCTGGCGGCAGGTGGCTTTCTGGTGCAGTCCCTTCCCCCTGCGGATGCAAGTCTTATTGCGAGTCTTGAGGCAAATGTGCAGGGTCTTGGTTCGATAAGCAGCGCCATTCTCCAGGGGAAAACTCCCCATGATATCCTTGACGTCCTGTTCGGGGATATTCCCCACCGTACCCTTCTTACGCAGCCCCTCTGTTACCAATGCTCATGCAGTCAGGAGAAGATGGCGAGCGCCCTGTTGAGCCTGGATAGGGAGGGTTTAACCCGTCTTAAAGAAGAAAAGCCTGAAGGGGTTGAGGTGCGCTGTGAATTCTGCGGCAGCGCCTATCTCTTTGACGGGGCGGCCCTGCAGGGGGTTATTGAAGGTATGGGCGGGGCTGTCCAGTAGAGAGCTCCTTCGTCTACATGATTACCGCCCAACTTCAGCCAAGGGTATGAACATTATTGGTTTTGACATAGTTGCGGCGGGAAGTTTACGGTTCAAGGTAAAACGAATCAGATAACGTCAACATCCACGAACTGTAAACCGTAAACCGTAAACTGGTAACTGGTTGGAATCACAGAATATTGTTTGGCATTCTCTAAGTTAGGCGGAAGCTTGGAACCTCTGCAAGCGCTACTCCTTGCCAATATCCCTGTGGCTCACATGCAGGTTCACCTTGAAATCAGTCATCATCTCACGTAACCGCTCTGTTACCGCCACTGAGCGGTGTTTGCCTCCGGTGCAGCCTATGC
>JAQIBE010000115.1 GCA_027859235.1 Desulfobulbaceae bacterium | reverse complement strand
CGATGGACTCAAGACCCGTTTCCTCATGCTTGTCCCCTCGCCCCTTGAGGCCCCGGATATGATCATGGCCTATGGGATGAACTGCATCGCGGCGCAGTGGGGGCTTGAGCCGCCCTTTTTTGCGGTGCATAAGGGCGGTTTTCTGGGCCGCGAGGCTGTGAGATATATCCAGCAGGCCATCACGGACCAGGTGCCGCTCACCATCATCGGCGGCAGTTTTGGCTTTGTGAACTTCATCGATGGTATGCAGGACAAGCTTCCGCACCTTCCCCTGCCCCGAGGGAGCCGGCTCCTCGATGCCGGTGGTTTTAAGGGGCGGAGCCGGGAACTCAACCGGGACGATTTTACTGAGCTTACCAGTCATTATTTCAATGTTCCCAAAGCGTCCTGCTTTAACCTGTACGGCTTAACCGAACTTGCATCCCAATTTTACTCCAAGGCGGGTCAGGTGAAACAACCACCACACTGGACAAAGGTCCGGGTCTGCAACCCCATGACCATGCAGGATGTACCGGAACAGGAGCAGGGGGTGGCGGTGCTCTATGACCTTGCCAATATTGCCAGACCCTTTGTCATTCTCACCGATGACCTTGCCATTTTACACCGGGAGGGGTTTGAACTCATCGGCCGTGCCTCTGGTTCTGCCCCGCGGGGCTGTTCCCTCTCCCTTGAGGAGGTGCGCTGATGGCTCTGCTCAAAGGGTTTCACCTGCCAGGCTACACCGGTGCAACAACCCGCCGCATTGTCGGTGACACCCAGATACTCCTGCCCGTTTTAACCCCTGATAATATCAAACAGGTGGCGGACCATCTGGCCCGGGGCCGGGAAAGTCTGCTCCAATACACAACCGATGATCTGGCTGATATCTTTGGGCAAGTCGCCGCGTTCTGGCAGAAGGAGAGTGCGATCAAGTCCGAACTCTGCCGCGCCATTTCAGCCATTACCGGGCTTTCACACCAGGTAGTCAGCCACTCCATTACTATTGAACAGGGAAACAGCAGCCGCGCTGACATTCTGGCCGCCATGGACCGGGACCTCGGCAGTCATAAGGTTCTGGATGGATTTGTCTATAATGAGCATTTAGGTGATCGCACCCGATGTTTCGGCCCGGCCATGGTGGGTGGTATTCTCACCGCCAATGTCCCCGGCCTCAGTTACCTGCCCATGGTGCGCTCCCTCATGGTGAAAGCCCCCTTCATCGCCAAACTCGCCAGTAATGAGCCGTTATTCGGCCCGGCCTGGGTGCAGGCGGTTGAGCGCATCGAACCGGATCTTGGCCAATGTATTGGTCTCTGTCAGTGGCAGGGCGCCAATACTGCACTTGAAGAGGCGTTGTTCTCCCCGTGTGACACCATTATTCTCTACGGCGGTGAACAGACCATCCACGGGTTACGCGAACGCATTCCGCGGGATAAAAAGATCATAGAACACGGCCATAAAATCGGCCTGGTTCTCATCGGCCAGGCACCTCTGGCAGATGAAGTACAGGCCCGCGAACTGGCCCACCGTGTTGCTATGGATATTGCGGTGTTTGATCAACGGGCCTGTATAGCGCCGCAAATGGCCTATATTGAGCAGGGCGGGAGCATCGATGTTCCAGCCTTCTGCTCCCTGCTTGAAGACGAATTACTCCAACTGGAAGCGATCCTCCCCCCTTCGGTGATGAGTGTCGACACCGAGGCATCACTGGCAATGGAACGTAATTGTGCACGGTTCAAAGCGGCCCAGGACCGGAATTTCCACCTCTTTGAAAGAGGGTCCGCCACTCTCATCCAGTATCCGGATCCGGGTTTTCATTCCGTCCTGCCCACCCGGTTTTTACGGGTCTGTCCCGTGGCATCACTGCATGAGGTTCTCCCCATCCTTGCCCCTTTCGGTTCCTACCTGCAAAACGTAGGCATTGAAACAGATGAGCAAACACGGTATGCATTAGCGGAGCAACTCGGCAGACTCGGTGTTTCGAGAATCACCCGGCCAGGCCTCATGCATAAACCCTCGATGGTCTGGAAACATGACGGGCTGTCAAGCTTTTCAGAGCTGGTGCGCTGGGTTGATATGGAGATGGAACGCTAAATAATTAGAACCACGGATGGACACGGATGGACACGGATGGACACGGATATTGCTTCGGCAATTAAATACTTAAATTTTAAAAAATTAATAATCAAACAATTAGCCACAGAATCCACAAAAAATTCTGTGTTTTCTGTGGATTCTGTGGCTAAAAAAAAAGTTAATATTGAGATTATTTGAATGACATAACTGTCAAACAGTTTTCTTCACTATTTAATTGCCGAAGCAATAAAACTACTGATGGACATAGATTTCTTTATCCGTGTGAATCTGTGTCCATCCGTGGTTCACAACCTAATCCAAACATGACAATTTCACTACAAGACAAGCATATCCTCATCACCGGCGGCAGCGGGACCATCGGCCAGGCCATCGCTGCAAAGGCCAAAGAGGCGGGGGCCACCATTACCATTTGGGATAAATGCCCCTCAATTCTTGCAGGGGTGAACGTGCAAGCCATTGACACCACCGATGAAAACGCGGTGAGCCAGGGTTTTGCAGCACTGACACCCTGCCCGGACATCATCATCAACTGTGCGGGAATCTTTACCCATTTAAAACCGTTCGCCACCCTTGAGCTCAATGAATTCAATGAGGTGCAGACGAACACCGTGGGCTGCTTTATCGTCTGCCGTGAAGCATTACGGTGCTACAGCGAGTCGCTGACGATTATTAATATCTCATCCGCCCTGTCTACCAAGGCCATCCCCCTGGCCTCTGCGTACTGCGCGTCCAAGGCCGGGATAGACAGCCTGACCCGTTCCATTGCGGCGGAATATGGCCCCAAGGGCGTCCTCGCGGTGAGTTTGAATCCCGGTCCGGTTGCCGGGTCCATGCTCGATCGCGGTATTGATGAAATCGCTGCCCTTATGGGCGCCCCGCTTGAAGCGGTCCGGCAGCAGATCCTGGCGGTCATTCCCTCAGGGAAACTGGTTGACCCGCAAGAAATAGCCGCCATGGCCCTCTTCATTGCCTCGGGTCAGACCCCCTCACTGCAGGGAAAACAGATCAACATCGACGGCGGATTTACCTCCTGATTTCAACCAGATAAACCAATAACACAAGAAAGAACATGGAAATACGTGTATCAACAAATTGGGATCCAAAACTCCCCCAGGCCTTAAGTAAATTTCCGGTAAGCCATGTGTACGGCAAGCTTGCCGATGATGTCATCGGCGGCTGCAGACCTTCCTTTCTGCTGCCCCAGGTCACCAGAGAGGACATCGCCGCCCATGTCCAGGAATGCCACAGGGCCGGGATCAAATTCTCCTATCTCCTCAACACCCTCTGCCTCGACAACACCCAGTACACCAAGGCAGGATACGCGCAGAT
>JAQIBE010000239.1 GCA_027859235.1 Desulfobulbaceae bacterium | reverse complement strand
CTTCCCCAAAAATTAAAGAGTGGGGTCATGTCCAGGGATTCGGCTGCATCTTTAATGCTCTTTTTGTCAATATACTGCTTCTGGGCGGCATAGGACATGAGCAGGATCCTTGACATCAGTTTATTGACAAGACGAGGGGTGCCGTTGGTATAGCGATAAATAATTTTACTCACATGGGGAGCAGGGGACATATCTGCCCGGCCCACCCGCCTGAGCCTGAAGTTTATATAGGATGCCATTTCAGCACTTGACAGGGGTTTCAATGTCTCTGAAATGGTGATCCGTTGCCGGAGCTGGCGCAGGGATGATTTGTAGATCGTAGTCTTCAGTTCCGGTTGGCCGACCAGCAGAATCTGCATGAGTTTCTGTTTGTCGGTTTCAAAATTGGACAAGAGGCGAAGCTGCTCGATGGATTCTTCCGGCAGGTTCTGGGCCTCGTCAATAATGACCAACAACCTTTTACCCTGCGGGTTACGGCTCAACAGGTAGTCATAAATTTTTTGAAAAAGTGCCGGGGCGTTAAGCTGGTCGGTATGTTGGTCAACAACGTCGAGATCCTGAAGAATGGCAAAGAGCAACTCTCGGGGTGAAAGCTGGGGGGAGATAATATAGGCGGTGTCATAATGGCTGTGCAAATACGTGCTCAGCTTACGCAGCAACATGGTCTTGCCCGTTCCCACCTCACCATAGATCATGAGAAAGCCTTCACCTGTATCAAGACCGTAACGGATTACCTCGGCCACTGTTGAGTGGGAGCGGGAAGGAAAATAGAAGTCTCGATCCGGTGTAAGTCGAAACGGCTCTTCCTTTATGCCAAAGAAATTCAGGTGGTTCATTCTTTTTTTATTTCTCTCCATTCTTTACTTCTCTATCTTCTTGCTTTTGATAGGTTTCGGGAAGAAATTCGTCATGGACATCCTTGCTCAAGGTTTCATCTACACGTTCAGCCCGTTCTTTGGACTGGGCGGCAATTTCATCCATGGAAACGATGGTGGGGGTAAGGAAGATCATCAGTTCATAATTATCCTGGGTCCGTTCTTTGTTCTTAAAAAGGCTGCCGAGGAGGGGAATGGCAGAGAGACCTGGAACACGTCCTCTGCCGATATCATCACTACTGACATGGATGCCGCCGATTACCACCGTGACCTGGTCTTCAAGAAAGAGATTGGTGGAGATTTCCTGGCGGTTAATAAGGGGTTCGCCACCCACGGCACTTGTCTGGTCGATACTGTCGTTGGTGACGTTGACATCAAGATTAACAAAGGAGTTCTTGATGATCTTCGGGGTTACCTTCAGACTGAGATTGGCCTCCCGAAATTCGGTATTGATCACATCGCCTGATTGAGAGGTGTAGGGAACCTCTTTACCCTGTTTGATTTCAGCCTCGTGGCCGTCAAGAACCAGCAGGGAAGGTGTGGAGAGGACATGCAGCAGATTGTCCTGTGCCATGGCCTGCAGGGCTATATTGAGGTTAACGTTATCCCAGATAAAACCAATATTCATGGCCGTACTTGCGGCGTTTATGCCAAGATCGGAGACAAAATCTCCGGTAATGGCAACAGGGGAGCCATCAAGAGAAATGCCGGTGTTGGGATTAGCGAGGTTGTCGCCCCCCCACTTGATTCCCAGTTGTTCCCTTCCTTCTTTACTGACCACGACCACTCTGGCCTTGATATGGATCTGGGGAATGGGTTTGTCAATCTGAGTCAGCATCTTTCTGACGTCGTCTACATTTGCCTCTTGATCCTTGATGATGAGGCAGCTGTCATTATTAGTGGGCGTAATCATGCCCTGGTCACTGAGGAGATGATCGAGCTGGGTCTTGAGCTTGGAACTGTTGCCGTAATCTGTACAGATACGGGCGGTGATAATGCCCTTACGCGCCATTTTATAGGCATCATCTGTTTCAACAAAGATAGCACTCTTGGTTTCTGAATAGTGGAGGTTCTTGGCCTCCATGATCAGCTCAAAGACCTCGTAGAGGGAGACCTTGTTCATCTCAAAGGAAATGGTGTCTTTGATGGAGTCGGAAACATAAATATTTATTCCAGACTGCCTGCCAATGGCCCGCAGTAGTGTCGGCACTTCCAGATTCTCACATTGGAGGGTGGCTGGATAATCGCGAAGCTTCTCCACCAGAATATTGCTTTGGGCTGCCCATCCAAAGGGGACTAAGGCAAATAAATGCAGGAGGAGAAGGCTTATGCCGAGAAGATATGGGTGCTTTTTATGTGTCATCAGCGGTTCCCTGTAGAGTGTGGCTGGCTGCCAAAATCTATGTTTAAGGTATCAAATTTCATGGTGTGGGACTTGGCATTTTTTGTTAGAGAAACGCTGGTCTGGCTGATCTTGGTGATCAGGGCACCATCCACCATGTCACCAATGGTAACAAGCTGTTTGTTAATGACGGCTTGGGGAGTAATTAGGTGCCAAACAATAGCCTGCAACGTATAATCGGCAAAGATATTCTGCTCAGCCTCGGCAAGGTGGCGCAACCGAATGCGCTGAATGGTCGGCCAGTTAAACGGGTCTCTTTCCGGGGTCTTATTGGTAACGCGCATGGTTTCAGGGGTCAACTCCACCATTTTAAAATTGGTGCCTGTCTCTTCAAGGGCATAACCCCTGGTTGGCACAAGGGGAGAAAGACATACGGCAAGGATGACGGGCAGTAAAAATCTTTTTGGCAAAAGAGGGGACCTAAAACACATTGGTGACCTCCAAACGACCGAGATCTACCTTGAAATCGACCTGTGCTTTTTCAGCGGGATCATCGGAATGTACTGCCAGTTCAATCTTGTCCAGGAAACCTATGGCAGGGCTGGTTTCCAAGAAGGAGAGATATTGAAAGATGTTTTCAAAATAGCTCTTACCCTCAAGATGAACGGGGAAGAGGGTGAAGCCTTCAAGGGAGCGGGGCTCCTTCTGGCTCATCTTTAAGAGGTCCTGGTGCATATCCACCGGCGCCGAGGTCGCCAGGGTAAAAATAACCTGCTGGAAGCGGTCATCATTACCCTGTTGTTGCCATTGTTCACGAAGCAGTTCTTCCTGGAGGGTAAGGACGGCCAGGGCATGATCTTGTTTCTTGATGTCCTGGAGCAGTTTTTGGAGATGGGTGGAGAGCATAGCCGTTTGCCCGGCAGTGGATTGGCTCTGGATCTCTTTGATATGCGCCTGTCTTGTAACCACACTATCCTGGCGTGGTCCGATAAAGAAGGCATACGCACCATAGGCGAGAACAAAACAGATGATAATGGTAAGAACGAGCTGGCGCACCTGTAGGGCTAGCTCCGGATCGGAGCGCATCAGGTAAAAGCCTTTTTTAAGGGCTGCGGCTATGTCTTGCGCTTTAAATTTCTTCATTTATTCAGGTCTAATGTTGATTAACTGAGGTGCATAATAATAGTAAATTCAATTCGTTCCTGATCCTTGTTCGTTGCCCTGTCCGTAACAGAAAGGGATACCATATTAAAAATATCAAGGCGTTGCATGCTCCTCAACATCCAGATGAGATCGTCATAATGCAGAGCAGTACCTTGCATTTCGCCTGCGCCACCTGTGAAGGAAATTCGCCGGCAACGTACCGTGTCTGGAAGCAGGGAGGCAATGAGGCTAAGGGGGTGGCTGAATTTCTTTTTCTGGCCCTTGATCTGTGAGAGATTGGCGATCTGGACTGTTTTCTGGTCAATGGACTGTTTTTTGATCTGTAGATTTTTTTTCAACGATCCAATCTGGCTGCTGAGGGCGATGGCCTGGTTGGCTTGATCTTCAAGACGAGCAATGGTGTTATTCGTCTCGGCAAGGCGCAAGTCTAAAACTTGAACCCAGGAAAAAAAGATAACAGCGATCAGCAGAACCATGGTGCTGAAAATGAAAGGAATGAGAGCCTTTATCCTTTCAGCTAAGGGTCTCTTGGGGACCAGGTTAATACGTTGTAGCATAATATGATCCCCCTTAACTCAGCACGCCGATGCTGATAGCCTCAAAGAGGGCGTCACCAATGGTGGCGAGCTCCGGCTCCAGGAGGTGTTTGACGTTAATGCCCAAGCTGTTTTGTAAATCAGGAGAAAGGGTCTGCCATATATCCTCACCGCCACCGACAAAGACTGTTTTAACCTGGTTACCTTTGACCACAGAGTTGAAATAGTCTCGCGTCCGCATGAGCTCCAGGGAGACTTGATTACTATACGCAGGCAATCCCTGTTCGGCAGTCTGCGGTATCACCGGTGATCCATTGAAAATATCCTGTTCATCAGCGGTAGGATTAGGAAATTCTGGAGCAGGTTTTCCGTCTTCCTCCTTCCTGGTTTTGATAAGGAAATTTGCCAGAAGGTTATCATGATTAGGCTCGAAGATTGATTCCTGTTCCGAAGGTTCAGCAACAGATTCAGAGCGTACATCCTCATCCATCATTTCGATTTCAGGGGATTCATGCTGATCTTTATTAACCTGATCCAGGTGCGGTTTCCCCAGCTTCACATTACGGGTCAAGACGACGGTTTCTTTGTCGTAGATGGCAATGGAGATCGATTGTGGCCAGAGAAGGGCAATCATGGTGGCCTGGTCCGCCTGGAAGTTGTTATGGGCTTCAAGATAGGCGCAGGCGGAAAAGACGTCAGGTTCCAATGTGGTTAGGCTTAAGTTGTAATGGCCAAGGGTGGTGCGTAGTTTCTGAAACATCTTGGCCGGGAAAAGAAAGACATTCAGCTGCAAGGAATCTTTGAGCTCTTTGACGACCTGCCAGTCATAAATAAAGTCCGACAGAGGTTCATCCAGGACCTTGGCTATATGGTACGGGAGAATTTTGGCAATGACCTCCTTTGGTACCTTGTTCACCGCAAGAGGCAAGACCTCAAACTGATCCAGGGGCAGGGAAACCGCAACGTCGCCAGAGGAATTAGTGAGATTAATCATGACCTGATGAACACTCTTGGCCTCGGAAAGGGGACAATCTGCCCAACCTAAAGGAGTAGCAGTGGTGGTGCCGGTGGCACTTTGGTTCTTGGCCGTAAGCAAAGCTCGGCTTAAGTCTCCCGCTAAACCGTAGTGGCTGTTGTTTTTTGTAAAAGGCCATTGCATGATTAGTTACCGTCCATCCCTGAAACCGGGATGGTTTCAGGAAAATCAGGGGGCAGCACCTGCTCGGCAATGGCCAAGTCAATGGCCTGG
>JAQIBE010000217.1 GCA_027859235.1 Desulfobulbaceae bacterium | reverse complement strand
TGAGTGCGAATGGAAGCCTAACGTTATGGAATTTAAAGGAAATGTGGTTCGCCACGTCGAACATCTTGACATACCTTCTCATGGAAGCGTAGACTCCGGGTAAGCGCAGACTCCGTTATGTCAACTTCTCTATGGCCCCTTATGCAGCTATGGACATCTCGTTGGCCATGTTATTTTTTACAACTGCTTAATTCACTCAGGATTCTTTTTTGACAAAACGAATCTCTTCCTGGGCCGGGGTCATCGCTGCATTTGCAATGACGCGGATTTCAACCCGGTATTTCTTTTCCATCTCCACAATGTCAGCCCGTTTCTGGTTTAACAGGTACTGGGCAATGGCTACGGGAAGTTCACACTCAATGGCAGTGATATGCCGTTTTGCCGCTGCGGTTTGCATGCGCCGCAGAAGGGATAATGACGTGGTCTCCACTGATTTTATAATGCCGCTGCCCTGGCAATGTTCACAGCGGATGTAATTGCCTTTCTGGATTGGCGGTCCGAGCCGTTGCCGTGAAATCTGCATGAGGCCGAACTTGGAGATGCGGCTGGTGTCGATCTTGGCCTTGTCTTTCTTCAGGGATGTCCGGAGTTTCTTTTCAACTTCACGGATATTTTTATTATCCCGCATGTCGATGAAGTCTACCACGATCAGTCCGCCAAGGTCACGTAAGCGTAACTGCCGGGCAAGCTCATCGGCCGCTTCCATGTTGGCCAGAAAGATGGTCTTCTCAAAGTTTTTATCCTTTGAGGTGCGGCCGGAGTTGACATCAATGGCAACCAGCGCTTCGGTTGGATCAATAACAATGGAACCGCCTGAAGGGAGCGGTACCTGCGGTTGATACATCTGGTCAATCTGCTCTTCAACCTGAAATTGATTGAAGATTGGCTTGGAACCCCGGTGCAGTTTCACCTTTGTGGTGCGCTGCTTGGCCGGCAGGAGTTCCATGAATTCGTTGACTGTGTCGAATACGTCCTTGTTGTCCACCATGATCTCATCGATCTCAGTGGTGAAGTGGTCACGCAGAAAACGGGAAACCACGTTCGTTTCCTTGTAGACAAGGGCGGGGGCCTTCATGGTCTGACCGTTTTCCTTGATCTCTTCCCACAGGTTGAGCTGGAAGCGCATATCCTGCATGAGCGCTGTTTTGGTTATATCTTCACTGGCGGTTCTGATGATATAGCCGATTTCCTCCGGGAGATTGGCTGATTTGATAATCTCACGCAGCTTGGTGCGTCGTTCTTCATTGTTAATCTTCCGTGAAATCCCGTGGGAATCACTGCCCGGCATGAGGACAACATAACGCCCTGGCATGGAGAGATAGGTGGTGAGATTGGCGCCCTTATTGCCTGTGGTCTCTTTAACCACTTCCACCAGAACCTCCTGTCCCTTCATGATCACGGATTGGATGGAGAGATCCTTCCAGTGGGTACGCTTGCCCATATCTTTACAGTAATACTCAGGGTGGATGTCGCTGAAGGGCAGAAAACCATTCTTGCCCGTTCCCATGTCAACAAAAGCGGCCTGGAGATTGGGCTCCACTGCGGTGATAATACCCTTGTAGATATTCCCCTTGGTCTGGGCTCGAACCACGGTTTCGACGCTGAATGACTCGACCTTGCCGTTTTCAAGCAGGGCGATACGGCATTCCTCGGGCTCATCCGCATTAATCAGGAGCTTGTAGGTAATAGATGGATCAGCCTTCGTTTCTGTGGTTTCTTCGGGGGCGTTCTTTTTAGGGGTAGTCCTTCTCCTGGACTGCTGTCTGCGGGCTGGTTGCTTGGCCGGAGCCCCTTTTGCAGTTTCTTCTTCCTGTGCTGGAGATGCTGCCGCCGGCTTTTCTGGTGATTTCTGGACGGGAGGCTGCTTCGCGGGTTCGGAAGTTTCTGCCACAGGTTCTTGAGCCTTTACTGCCGGTTTCTTTTTGGGTGCAGGTCTTTTCCTGGCTGTCGGTTTCCGGGCTGGTTTCTTGGCGGGGGTATCCTTTTGTTCTTCGGTGGACTCCTCTGCCTTGGCCTTCACGGCCGGCTTCTTTTTGGGCGCCGGTTTCTTTTTTGGTGCAGGTCTTTTCTTGGCTGCCGGTTTCTTGACGGGTGTCTCTTTTTTATCTTCCGAAGTTTCTTCTACCTTCTCCTTCTTGGCCTTAGGCTTTGCAACCGCCTTTTTCTTGGGGGCGGCCTTTTTGGCAGGGGCCTTCTTCTTTGCGACTGCGGACTCTTCCGTTGTCTCTTTGTCCGTTGTTACAGCCTTCTTCTGAGGAGTTGTTTTTTTACGGGTGGGTCGTTTGCGCACTGGTTTTGCTTTAACGGCTTCGGTGTCGTTTGTTGCTTCTGGTGCAGGGGTTTCCGGCACTGTGACGGGTTTTTTTTCGTCTGGCATAATATGTCCTTTGAACCTTGAGACATTGGCCTCTGGAGGTTCGAAAATTTTGGTTCAATCCATGAGGTGCATGGTGCAATTATGAATTGAACTGCGTTTAGGTACGGCGACCCCAGTTTACGCTGAGTGGGGCGGCTGATAATAGGTTTTGCCTTGATGGGACATGGTGATCACCTCACCCTTTGCTATCAATTTATCCATGAGTTGACAGGTTGCTTTTGTCTCCAGATTGAGCGCCTCACTGATGTCCGAGATCGTACATGGTCTGCGGACAAGCATGGTGAGGATTTCATCCGGGTTCGGAAGCCGAGGGTTCTTTCTGTCCTTCTTGGCAAAACGGGCAATAATTTCAACATGACCGGGCAATTGTCCGGCGATGTTGTTTAATTCCTCTTCGTTGAGTGGCCTGGCAAACGGTTCAAGGGGTGGCCGTGCCACGGTGTTGAGTTGCGTTCGATCAGGCTTAATGACATTAATAGCCTCTTGCAAGGCCTTGATGTCATCCTTGCTGTCATTGATATTCTTCACCAGGAGTACTTCCAGCCATACCTGGCCTGAAAACTCCCTGCAAAATGTGCCGAGCCCAAGGATGATCTCAGGGAGATTCACACATGCAGCCGGGCGGTCAATTCTTCGGAAACTGTCATCGCGGGCACTGTCAAGGGAGGGGATGACAATATCCGCTTCCATGAGGTCCTGTCTGACATCAGCGCGGTCAAACATGGCGCCGTTGGTCAGAACAACAACGGGTTTTCCGGTGTTCTGTTTGATGTGTTTAATAACTGCTTTCAGGCCGGTATGGAGGGTTGGTTCCCCTGTGGCCGTGATGGTGAACACATCAATGGGTTTATCAGCATCTTTTTCTGCCAGCAGTTCATCTATTTCCGCGATGATGTCTGCTGTGGGGGTGTATTCTTTTCGCTCACAGGTATGGATCTTGGTGGGCCCGATCTCACAATAGATACAGTCGTAATTACATGTCTTGATCGTTAGGAGGTCAATCCCTTGTGACAAACCAAGTCGTCGCGAATTTACAGGGCCAAAAAGGTATTTCATACGTAGGGGAAAAGTGAAAAAGAAAATGGAAAAGAAAACGATCTAAAATAACAATCGTAGCAGAAAAAAAGAAGTTAAAGATATGTATAATATATCAAGCAATCAGGCAAGTAAAAACAAGGAGTTGGGTGATATCTCTGCAAAAGAACTTTTCCTTGACACTCTTGGGGGCAGAGCGTAATTAAACTTGAGAAGTATACATTCCGTTGTATACGTTTGGAAAGGCAAAATTAATATGGTTATAAGTTTACCCTAGAGGTCAATATATGCGTAGTGATGCGGTTACGAAAGGATTGGAGCGGGCACCCCACAGGTCTTTATTTAAGGCCATGGGTTATACCAATGAAGAGCTTAGCCGTCCATTGATCGGCATTGGCCATGCTCAGAATGATGTTATTCCCGGGCATATACATCTGGATAAAATTTTGGAAGCCGTGAAGACGGGTGTGCGTATGGCTGGCGGAACGCCTGTTGCCTTTGCCACCATCGGCGTGTGTGACGGCATTGCCATGGGTCATAAGGGAATGAAGTATTCCCTTGCCAGCCGTGAACTTATTGCTGACTCGGTGGAGATCATGGGTGAGGCACACCCCTTTGACGCTATGGTGCTCATCCCCAATTGCGATAAGATTGTGCCGGGTATGCTCATGGGCATGCTCAGGGTTAATATTCCATCCATCATGGTGAGCGGCGGGCCCATGCTCACCGGGCGGCATCGCGGTAAGGATGTGCATCTGGTCTCTGTGTTTGAAGGGGTTGGCAAGGTCAAGGCCGGTACCATGGACATGGATGAGTTGAATGAGCTTGAAGATAATGCCTGCCCAGGCTGCGGTTCCTGTTCCGGGATGTTCACAGCAAACTCCATGAATTGTCTCACTGAGGCCATTGGCCTTGGCTTGCCGGGGAATGGGACGATTCCTGCGGTATATTCGGCGCGTATACGTCTGGCAAAGCAGGCTGGTATGGCCGTCATGAATCTTTTTCATGAACAAATTCTGCCGCGGGATATTGCCACCCGTGAGGCGTTTGAAAATGCCATGGCCGTGGATATGGCCCTGGGTTGCTCAACCAATACCGTCCTGCATGTTCCGGCCATTGCCCATGAGGCCGGGGTGGACTTGCCCCTTGCCTCCTTTAATGAGGTGTCAAAGCGCGTTCCCCATATCTGCAGTATGATCCCCGGAGGTCCCCATTCCATGCAGGAGTTGTATGAGGCTGGTGGTGTTCAGGGTGTAATGAAGGAGCTGACGCAGACCAAGGAGGGGCTACACCTGAATACGATGACTGTAACCGGGCGCACCGTAGGTGATAATCTGCAGTCTGCCAAGGTGCGTGACCGGGTTGTGATTAAGACGGTTGCTGATCCGTACCATAAGTTCGGCGGCATTGCGGTCCTCTATGGCAATCTGGCCCCCGAGGGTGCGGTTGTGAAGCAGTCGGCTGTTGCGGATGAAATGATGGTTCATAAAGGACCTGCCCGGGTTTATAATTCGGAAGATGAGGCGCAGGCAGCGATTCTTGGCGGTGCGATTAATCCCGGTGATGTGGTGGTTATCCGTTACTGCGGGCCTAAGGGCGGCCCTGGAATGCCTGAGATGCTGTCGCCAACTTCGGCCATAATCGGCATGGGAATGGGCAATAGTGTAGCCCTTCTCACCGATGGTCGCTTTTCTGGTGGAACTCAAGGGGCATGCATTGGCCATATCTCTCCAGAGGCTGCAGATGGCGGGCCCATCGCCTTCATTAATGAAGGCGACCTCATTGAGGTGGATATCCCCGGCAACAGTCTCAAGGTAGATCTCTCTGCAGAGGAATTTGCCAGTCGTAAAGAAGGGTGGCAGCCGCCTGAACCGAAAATTACAACGGGGTATCTGGCCCGTTACGCCAAGATGGTGACATCGGGTGCCACTGGCGCTATCCTCAAAAAACCTTGATGGAAATGGACAAACCCCATGGTTTGTCCATTTTTTTTACGGTCCTGCTGTTTCCCCTGCTGTTTGCCATTGATCCTTAAAAAGAAGAAATGAATGTGTCTTGTGTAACGAAAAAAAATATAGCTGCCCTATGTTGTGTCCTGGTCTCTGCGGTGACTCCAAGTTATGGTCTGGCTGGTGAAAAAGCAGATGAGGTGCCCTGGAAGGTGAGCGCCGAAAAGATGACTCGGAGTGTTGATAACCAGGAGGTCATTGCTGAGGGCGATGTGGAGATTATCCGTACCGGCACACCTGCTAAGCCTGTAGCCATTTATGCTGACTGGATTCGCTATGATATGGATAAAGGCATGGTCTATGCGAGGGGCAATGTGAAAATGCGTTCCCCCGGCGAAGAGGCGGATGCGGAGAGAGGTACCATTGTTCTTGGGGATGAGACCGCGACCCTGTTCAATGCTGAGATCTACATGAAACAGCAGAATCTGCATTTTAAGGCCGAAGAGGCCCAGAAAAATGGGGAAATGAGTTACTGGTTCAAAAACGGTATTTTCACCACCTGCGATTCCGAGGCAGATACCGCCCCTGTGTGGAGTTTAGAGGCAAAGGAAATTGATATTGATATTGATGGCTTTATCTGGATGAAGCATAGTTTTCTCAATATTAAAGATGTACCCGTTCTGTATTTACCAATCATGGGCTTCCCCGGTCGTATGGCCCGCCAAACTGGTTTCCTGTTCCCTGAAATGTCAAATTCAACTCTTTCGGGTCTGGGTGTGGTGACGCCGTTTTTCGTCAATCTCTCACCAAGCTCTGATGTGACCCTGTATCCCGGGGTTATGTCTAAACGCGGCCTGTTGGGTGGTGCTGAATTTAGGTATGTGAATGCTGAGAATTCCAAATTCACGGCCATTGGCACCTATATCAATGATAGGACAGATGACACGGCTGATGATGATTATAAGGATGACGGCTATTTCCGTACGCAGCAGGACCGGTACTGGCTGCGGGGAAAGGCGGATCATGACTTCGGTCAAAATCTGATCGCCAGACTGGATATTGACACGGCCTCCGACCGAAATTATCTTCTGGAATTTGAGAATGGCATTACGGGTTTTGATGCGTCCAATGATTCATTATTGGCTGACTATAATCGCGGTCTCATGGATGGGACTTCCGGATGGCGGCAGTCCTCTGGCCAGATCAGCAAGTCTTGGGCTGCTGCTTTTGTCGGGGGGGAGGTGATGCTGGTGGATGATCTTGATCCTGGCTTGACACCCACGACCTCCATGGTTCATTCCCTGCCTAATCTGGTCAGCCAGGGAAATCTGGAGCTATGGGAAACCGCGGTTAATTTTAATTGGGATGCGGATTATGCCAATTATTACAGGGAGGAAGGGGTGGGGACCCAGCGAGTTGATCTGCGACCCCGTCTTGATGCACCCCTCGCTTTGGCCGACTGGCTGGAGGCGTCTGTATCCGGTGGTCTGGATCAGACATTCTGGTCGGTGGAGGAGCAGGGATCCACTGCCAGCTGGACTGAAGATTCGTCGCCATCCCGCAGTTCCTGGTCTGGCAAGGTCGATATCGGCACATCATTGCAGCGTGATTTTGGTGTGAATATGGGCAAGACCAAATTTTTAAATCACCTGCTGCGTCCCGAATTGACCTATACCTATGTTGATGTCATTGATGCTGATGACCAGGCCGCCTTACCGGATTTTGATGAACGGGACCGCATAACCGAAAGTTCAGTTGTGGGTTATGGTTTTGCCAATCATTTCAGGGTGGGCGGGATTGATGAAGATGGCAAGGGTTGGTCTCGCTATTTCGGTCAGTTCAAGATTGACCAGGGCTATGATTTTCGTCAGAAGGAGACCCCCTTTACTGATATGGCCTTTGATTTGGATATCTACCCCATTGAAGGGTTACGCCTTAATTATACAACGAAGTGGAATATGTATGGGGCAGGGATTGTCTCCTATGCCCTTCTGTCACGTTATACGAACAAGCGGGGCGATTCTGCAGGGGTTGATTATATCTATGACAAGTTTGGTGAGATTCATACCCTCAATGCCGAGGCCCAAGTGCGGATCTCCCGGACCCTGGCTGGACGGGTTGAATTTAAACAATCCCTGGGTGAAGAGGACTCCGCCGTCACCCAGCAGGTGGCCCTGCTGTATCAGCCTGGCTGCTGGGGGATGAAGCTGGAGTACTCTGATACGCAGGATGATCAGCGGGTAGCCTTGATGGTCTCCCTTATGGGGGCTGGTCAGTCTTATGGCTTTGGTTACGGCAGCAGCCACGAAGGGGGAGAACTCTTCAGTACGATGGATACCCTTGAGCTTGAAAATGGTTATTGATGTATTTAACGGTGATGCGGATGGCATTTGTGCGTTGCAGCAACTCCGTCTGGCAACTCCCTGTGAGTCCACCCTTATTTCCGGAGTAAAACGGGATATTCGTCTGCTTGACAAGGTCGTTGCCCCTGTTTCTGAGCTGACGGTTTTGGATGTTTCCATGGCCACCAATCGGGAACCGCTGGAATCATTGCTGGCTCGCGGCTCTCATGTCCTCTATGTTGATCATCATGATCCTGGTCTGCCTCTGGAACATCCGGGTCTGGTAAATCTGGTGGATGCGGACCCGTCCATCTGTACAGGGCTCATTATTAATCGTTATTTACATGATCAGTATCCCGCCTGGGGAGTTGTTGCAGCCTTTGGTGATAATCTCCATGATGCAGCTGTAATGCTTGGACGCAAGCATAATTTTTCTGAAGCAGAGATTTGTATCTTCCGGGAGTTGGGTGAGCTGCTCAATTATAACGGCTACGGGAACTCAGTTGCTGACCTGCATTTTGATCCTGTGGCCCTCTATAGGGCGCTGCATCCCTATGAAAACCCGGTTGATTTTTATAGAGACAGCCCTGCCCTTGCGCAGTTACGTCAGGGGTTTTATGATGATATGGTCATGGCCCGTACTCTCAAGCCGTTTCAGGAAAAAGAACAGGGATGTGTCTATCAATTCCCCAATGAGCCGTGGGCAAGGCGTACTGTTGGTGTGTTTGCCAATGAACGGGCCAGGGAGGCCACGGGTAAGGCTCATGCACTGCTCGTGGCTGACGGCCAGGGAGGCTATGTGGTGAGTGTCCGGGCACCCCTTGTTAGCAAGCAGGGGGCAATGGATTTATGCCGGCAGTTTCCCTCTGGAGGCGGTAGGGCAGCGGCCGCTGGAATCAATCATCTGCCGGAAAGCGATGTGGACGGTTTTCTGAAGGCATTTTTCAGTGCATGGTGATTGGCTCATGTAGTCATAGCAAAAACAGATAAAACTTTCCGGATTGTTCTATGGGGCTGTATGGCATGAATATTTTCTCAGGATCGTTTATTTCCATCTTTTCAGGGCAGGGAGCAGTTATGAGCAGTTTCATACTTAGAATTCTTACAGCTTTTCTTTTCATTTCATTTGTCATCACTCCTGCATACGGCAAGGACACCACGGAAAAAGTGCAGGCCGCTGATCTTGTGACTGACGGCCAGGCCATTGATTTGCAATCCCAGCGGTATCAGGATCTTTTCACCGAGCTTCGCGATAAGCACGGGTTCAGCCAGACAGAACTGGATAAGATCTTTGGCGGCGTTACCATTAAACGCAGGGTTTTAGAACTCATGGACTCCCAGTGGGAGGCGAAGCCCTATTACAACTATTGGCCGCGCTTCATCACCCCGGCTGTGGTGGCTGAAGGCAAGCAGATGCTGGTGCAGTACAAAGATATCCTTGACCGGGTGGAAAAGGAACTTGGTGTTGAGCGTGAGGTGGTTGTGGCTATCTGGGGGATTGAGACCCGGTTTGGCCAACATAGGGGGGGATTTGATATGCTGCAGACCCTCAATACCATGTTTGATGCCTACCCCCGCCGGTCGAACTTTTACCGGAAGCAGCTGGTGCATTTTCTGCTCCTATGTCGTGACAATGATGTTGATCCTCGTTCCGTGCTCGGATCCTATGGCGGTGCTTTTGGCCAGACCCAGTTCATTCCTTCAAGTTTTCGTGAATATGCGGTGGATTTTGACAGGGATGGTAGACGTGATGTGTGGAATTCTGAACCGGATATCCTCGCTTCCATTGCCAATTATCTGAAACGGTTTCACTGGGTCTTTGCGGCTCCCATTTATGCAGAAATTGGCAATGAATTACATGACAAGGAACTTACTGCGGCCTATGACAAGGGCCGTAACGGTTTCGTTGCTGTAACCCATGTCAATAAGGCCCAGTCCCTGACCCTGCCCCAGGCCCCGACAGATAAGAACGGGCAGGAGCAACGCGTAATCATTGTTGGCCTTGAGCTGGATGATCAGGGCGCCATGCGTTATGTTGCCGGCTATCCGAATTTCCAGGCCATTACCAAGTGGAATAACTCCAATCGTTATGCCATGGCAGTGACGGAGTTGAGTGAACGGTTGGCTGCTGACTGAATAAGCAGTTGTAAAAAAAATATGGGCCAACAAGATGTCCATGGCCGCATAAGGGGGTATAAAGAACTCGCTGTAACGGAGTCTGCGCTTACCCGGAGTCTACGCTTACCTGATCAACATTCTTAACGGCCCGGCTGGGCGGAAAGACAAAGCATAACGAACCCAACTGGCATCTGCAATAAAAAAGAGCAACCCCGACTCAAGCGGGATTGCTCTTAAACTACTGCTTACCAGTTGCCAGTTTACAGCTCGTGGATGTTGACGTTATCTGATTCAGATTACCTTGAACCGTAAACTGGCAACCGTAAACCGTAAACTTCATCCTAAAACTCTGGCAAAACCAATAATGGACATATCATTGGCTGAAGATGGGTGATAACCATATATCAAAACTAAATGGCGTCTGTTCCCCTCTCGCCGGTACGCACCCGGATAACCTCATCCACCGGCAGGACAAAAATCTTGCCATCGCCAATCTTACCCGTACCCGCAGCCGCCATAATCGTCTCAACCAC
>JAQIBE010000155.1 GCA_027859235.1 Desulfobulbaceae bacterium | reverse complement strand
AAATATGATTACCACCCAACTTCAGCATAACTTAGAGAGTGGTAAACAATATTCTGTTATTCCAACCAGTTACCCGTTGCCAGTTTACCGTTTACAGTTCGTGGATGTTGACGTTATCTGATTCGTTTTACCTTGAACCGTAAACTGGCAACCGTAAACCGTAAACTTCACGCTGAAACTCTGGTAAAACCAATAATGGCCATATCCTTGGCCATGTTTTTTTTACAATTTCTTAGTATCCATTCCTGCCTATTCATGGTCTATTTACAAAACGAAAACCTCGGCATCCTTTCTTAGAATATTCGGTTATTACATGGCCTTACAACTCTATAACTCAAACCGCATGGAACTCCTTGTGGAGTACCTGTCTCTGGTGCTTGATCAGGAAAAACTGCATCCTCTGAACCCTGAAATCATCATTGTCCAGAGTCAGGGGATGGCACGTTTTCTGGCCCTGGAGCTGGCCCAGCGCAATCGCGTCTGGGCCAATGGTGTCTTTCCATTTCCCAATGGTTTCCTGGAGGATATCTTTGGTCAAATCCTTGGTGAAGAAATTGCACTGCAGAAGTGGCAGCGCGGTTCCCTTGCCTGGCGCATCTTCAATGTCCTGCCGTCTCTGTTGGGAGAATCGTCCTTTGCGGTTCCTGCAGCCTATTGCCAGAGTCCGGAAAAGAGTTTTCAGCTCAGTCAGCAGATCAGTGATCTCTTTGACCAGTATGTCCTCTATCGCCCCGAGATGATCCGTGCCTGGACTCAGGGGCAGGATTCCAGCTGGCAACCGGTACTGTGGCGCCGGTTGGCGGCTGATATTGCTCAACCCCACCGGGCCGACCTGTTTGCCAGGGTCCTTGCTGCGCTCTCCACCGATTTCAGCGGTACTCTGCCG
This sequence comes from Desulfobulbaceae bacterium, assembly GCA_027859235.1. Lineage (GTDB taxonomy): Bacteria > Desulfobacterota > Desulfobulbia > Desulfobulbales > SURF-16 > JAJRUT01. The sequence goes on along the minus strand of JAQIBE010000155.1, from coordinate 7,923 downwards.
CCGCGCATCTCGCTCTTTGGTATTTCCAGTATGGCGCCGCAGATGATTGATCTCTTTGCAGCCCTTGGGGATCACACCCAGGTGAACCTGTTCTTCCTCAACCCCTGCCAGGAGGAATGGTCGCAGATCATGACCCGTTCAGCCATTACAAAGGCGGAGCTTGTAACGGGGCAGGAAAAAGAAGAGCAATATCTTGACAATGGCAATGAATTGCTCGCCTCCATGGGTCATCTGGGGCGGGATTTCTATGACCTCATTCTGGCCCATGATCCTGTGGCGCAGGAAATGGTTATGCCAACAGCAGCCCAAACCCTGCTTGGCGCGATCCAAAACAATATTCTGGAATTAGAATCTCCTGCGGGTAATCTGCAACAGGATGAGTCCGTGCAGCTGGTCTCCTGTCATAACCCCATGCGTGAGGTTGAGGTGCTGCATGATCATCTGCTCCAGCTGTTTTCAGCCCATGCTGATCTGCAGCCGCGCGATATTTTCGTGATGGCCCCGGATATCGGTGTGTATGGACCACTGATTGACGCGGTTTTTCGTGGCGAGAAGAAGGCTGCACTGCCATACTCCATTGCCGATCAGTCCATGCAGGAGCAGGAATGTTTTGCTGGCTTTTTGCAGTTGCTCAAGGTGGCCAAGGGTCGTTTCCGTGTTACTGAAATTCTGGCGCTTTTAGAGATCCCCGCCGTATGCCGACAGTTCGGGTTCACGGTTGAGGATCTGGTCCTGATCAAGGCGTGGCTCGGTGAGGTGCATATCCATTGGGGCCGCGACAGGCTCCACCGCGCGGAACTCGGGCTTCCTCCATCCTCGGAACATAGTTTTCGAAGCGGTATCAATCGTCTCCTGCTTGGCTTTGCCATGGATGGGGATGAACTCTTCATGGGCATGCTGCCCTTCCAGGGCGGGGAGCTGGAGCTTGATACCGCCAATCGTTTCCTGACTTTTTATGAGCTATTGCTGGAGCTTGCCTCTTTTATCGCGCAGTCAAAATCGATTGCGGAGTGGAGTCAGGGTTTACTGGATGTCGTGGATTCCTTTTTCGCTGCCACCTCTGAGCAGGAATGGGAAATCACGAAGCTGCGCACCATTCTGGCCAGTCTGGTTCAGGATGCTGAACAGGGGCAATTCAGCGGGGAGGTTACGCCTGAGGTGATCGGGGTCTGGTTGAAGAAGGGGCTGACCCTTGATCTTTCGCCCTATGGTTTTTTAAGCGGCGGCATCACCTTTTGTTCCTTGCTTCCCATGCGGGCCATTCCCTGTAAGGTTGTTTGTCTTCTGGGGATGAACGACGCTGATTTTCCCCGGACCCAGATTCACCCCAATTTTGATCTTACTGCCCGTGATTACCGCAAAGGAGATCGAAATAAACGGTATGATGACCGGTATCTCTTTCTTGAAGCCTTGCTGTCGGCCCGTCAGCAATTGTACATATCCTATGTGGGCCGTTCTATTGTTGATAACCGCGAAATTTTGCCGTCCGTTTTAGTGAGTGAACTGCAGGAGTATATGCTGGCCTGTATCTGTGGAGCGGAGGGTCAGAATCTGGTGATTCAGCACTGTATCCAGCCCTTTAATGCGGATTATTATAACGGCCGCCTTCCCAGGAGTTTTTCCCGTGAAAATTACGAGGCATGCACTGTCTTTATGGATACCCAGAAGCAGGATGCGGATTTTCTTAGAGGTCTGGTCATTCCCGAAGCGACTCATGCTGATGTTATTTCTTTACACGATGTGCTGCGATTCTGGCAGAATCCCCCCGCTTTCTTCTGCCGTCATACCCTTGGCCTGGTGTGGGAAAATCAGGAAACCCAGCTGGAAGATGATGAGCCGTTCAGCCTGTTCGGCTTATCTAAATATGGTGTGGCACTCCAGTGTACGGACCTGTTGTTAAAGGGCATCCAGCCCGGTTTACCTCTGGTGCGGGCCACGGGCGTCCTGCCCCAGGGTGTGGTTGGCGATATGGGTTTCTCCACGGTTTTAGCTCAAGCTGAGCAGCTTGTGGCCCAGCTGCAGACGAAGATGACTACCCCCTGCGGGGATGTGGAGACCACGCTTGCCTGTGGAGGGTATAGCCTTGAAGTGCATCTGGGCAACCTGTTCACTACGGGGCAGGTGGTGCCGAGGATTGGCGGAAAGATCGATGGCAGGCATGTGGTTCAGGCATGGATCCTGCATCTTGTCTTGCAGCTGCTGGATATAGATTGTGAGAAAACAACCTTTCTCATCGGTGCTGATGAAATACTGGTCTTGCACCCCGTTGCTGATGCAGAAGAGTTTTTAGTTGTCCTCCTGGATTTATATCACCGGGGGCTGACGACACCGCTGCCCTTTTTTGCGAAATCAGCCTGGGAGTACGCTAAAAATGCAGCTGCAAAGAATAGGTTTATGGGGTTGACGGCTGCGAATAAAAAATTTGAACCGGGTTTTAAGCGATTTTCGCCTGAATCTGCTGAACCTGCAGTGTTGCGCTGTTTTGGGGATGGGTATGTGCTCGGGACTCCGTTTGCGGATTTGGCACAGCGGGTGTTTGGCCCACTGTTTGAGGTAATGGGGAATGAGTGATTTGCTGAGCAAAAAACTTACAGGTTTTCATCTCATCGATGCCAGTGCCGGCACCGGCAAGACCTATACCATTACCGGATTGGTGGTGCGTCTACTCCTTGAAAAGGGGTATGGGCTGTCTGAGATTCTCATTGTGACGTACACCGAGGCGGCGGCTCAGGATCTGCGCAAGCGGGTACGGGGGATTCTCGTGGCGATGCGTCAGGGGTATGAGCTCGGGACGGCGGAGGACCAGTTTGTCCACGATATGCTCAACCGTACCTATCTTGATCCCCGAAAATGTGAGAAATGTATCCAGCTGGCCCTGAATGATTTTGATGAGTCTGCGATTTTTACCATCCACAGTTTTTGTCAGCGGACCCTCAAGGAAAACGGGCTTGAGAGCGGCATGGATTTTGATGTGGAGCTTGAAAAAGATATGGGTCCCTATCTGCATCAGGTGGCCGGTGATTATTGGCGCGGGGTATCGGTATCGTTGTCGCCCGGATTTTTGAGATATTGCGGGACGAAACTTCAGCCTGAAACATTGGCGCAGTCTATTGGTCAGTTCCGGTCCGGGGTTGATATTATTCCGGCTGTTGATCCTGCGACGAACGGAACCGGGGCGGAAGAGCGATATGCCCAGGGGCTGCAGCACCTTGCCCGCGCTTGGGCTGAATACCGCGAACCGCTGTTCTCCTTGCTGCATAGTCAGAAGAGTTTAAAGGGTGGGAGCTATAAGCCTGAAAAATATCCTCTGTGGTTTGCTGAGTTGGATACTTTTTTTGCAGGTGGCGGGGAACCGCCAGCATGTTTTCAATATTTTACAACTTCAGGACTGCAGAAATTCTTGAAGAAAAACTGTCCCCCGGTTGAACATCCCTTCTTTGATCTTGCCGAAGGGGTGGCGGCTGATTGGCAGGCCTTGCAGGACACGTATCATCACCACCTCCTCTATCTGCAACGGCGGTTTTATCTTTGGGCCGAGGAGGAGCTGCGGCGGGTGAAGGAAGATGAGGGGATTCTCTCCTTTGACGACCTTCTTGTCCGCACCCAGCAGGGGCTTACCACCGCGGGCGGCGCTGAGCTGGCGACGAAATTGCGGGCTCAGTATCCGGCCATTCTCATTGATGAATTTCAGGATACGGACCCGGTGCAGTTTGAAATTTTCAAGGCCATCCATGCTGGTACTCCAGACCATCTGCTCTATCTGATTGGTGACCCGAAGCAGGCCATCTATAATTTTCGCGGGGCGGATATCTTTGCCTATCTGCAGGCCGCAGCCACGGTGGAGAATCGCCAGTCGCTCACGCATAATTACCGCTCAGAGGAAGGACTAATCCGTGGGGTCAATCATCTCTTCGGGGTTGCCAATCCGTTTCTCATCGAGGACATCCTCTTTGAACCGGTCCTTTTCCCGAATCGTCCCAAAGAGACGTTGCAGGTGGTGGGTGATGACCCTGCCCCTGTCCATATCCTCTTCGGTGAACGTGAACCGGTTGAGTCCAAAGAGGGGTCTGCGCCGGCTGTAAAATTAATATCAGCCCCCCTTTCCCGTGATCATGTTGCCATCGGCTGTTGTGCGGAGATAACCCGCTTACTTGATCTTAGCCGCAAGGACCAGGCCACCATTGGCACGCAGCCGGTACAGCCTCAGGACATTGCTGTTCTGGTGCGGGAAAACAAGGAGGCCCGGTATCTGCAACGCCTCCTGCGTGATCACGGGGTTGCTTCGGTGGTGAAGGATAATGAAAATATCTTTGGCGCACCCGAGGCTCAGGAATTGTATCTGATTCTTCAGGGTGTTGCCGCATGGCGGGATCAGCGCGCTCTTATCCCAGCCCTTGCCACGGATTGTCTGGGTAAAACAGCCATGGAGCTGTACCTCTTGCAGGATGATGACGATGGTTTTGATGATATCATGTCCCGTTTCCATCAGTATCATGAACTCTGGCAGGAGCGCGGTTTCATGCTGATGTTCCGGACCCTGCTTGACCGTGAAGAGGTGCGGCAGCGCTTACTTTCTCAGGTCAATGGTGAACGGAGTCTGACGAATATCCTCCATCTGGGTGAGATTCTCCATAAGCAGGCGCTGAAAAATCCTTCGGTCAGCGGTTTGCTGGAATTTTTCAAGACCCATCTGGCCGGTGATAAAAAGGATGATGAGTTTGAGCAACGTCTGGAAAGTGACAGCAAACGGCTGCAGATTCTCACCATCCATAAGTCCAAGGGGCTTGAGTTCCCCATCGTCTTTTGCCCCTTTCTCTGGAAGGGACTGCGGAGCCAAGCTGATGCCCCGTTATTCCATACCGCGGACAGTGACCGGAAACTCACCATGGATCTGGGTTCAGACGATCTTGCCGAGCATAAGCGGCTGGCTCAATTTGAGGACATGGCGGAAAGTATGCGTCTGGCCTATGTGGCCGTGACCCGTGCCACCAACCGCTGCATCATAAACTGGGGCCCCTATTATTCCTGCGGGACGTCAGCGCTGGGGTATCTGCTCCACAGTGACGGCGCTGGTTTTGAACAGGTGGGAAAACAGCTGAATGGTTGTACTGACGGTGATCTGCTTGAGGTGGTTCAGGGGGTGGCGGGCCGTTCCGGCGGAACCATCGCTGTACTCCTGAACCAGACGATTATTCCGCCTTTACCCCCTCAGTTTCAGGCCGGTGGCAACGACCTGTCACTACCTCATTTTCAAGCGGATCTGGATCGGGATTTCCAGATCACCAGTTTTTCCAGACTCACCTCGGGTCAGCATCATGAATCTCTCATTGTCGATCGTGATCAGACGGACGCTGGGGAATCAGCATTATCCTCCCCGGCCCTGACCCTGTTTGATTTTCCAAGGGGAGCCAAACCCGGCACCTTCCTCCATTATCTCTTTGAACATCTTGATTTTGGAGATCTTGGCTCAGAGAGGTCGCTTGATTTTATCACCCGGGCCCTGGGTCAATTTGGTTATGAAGAGCAGTGGCTGCCCGTCATGCAGTCCATGCTTGCTGATGTGTGCAAGGTCGTGCTGCCGGACCAGGATTTTTGTTTGGGTGATGTCTTGCCGAAGGAGCGTTTGAATGAGTTGGAGTTTCATTTTCCCCTCACCCGGGTCAGCAGCTCGGAATGTGGAGCGCTATTTCGTAAACATGGGGGGGCAGGCGGAGAACCGTGGTACGCTCAGCTCGAAGGATATGGGTTTCAGCTCATGCAGGGCTTTCTCAAAGGGTTTGTGGATCTGGTTTTCAGCCGGGATGATCGCTATTACATTGTGGATTGGAAATCAAACTATCTCGGCAACACCCATTCCGCCTATGGGGTTGAGCAGATGACGGAATCCATGATTCAGGCCGGCTACATTCTCCAGTATCATCTCTATAGTCTCGCCCTGCACCGTTACCTGTCCTGGCGCCTGGCTGATTATGATTATGAGCGTCATTTCGGCGGTGTTTTTTATGTGTATCTGCGTGGCGTCAGCCGGGACAATAATAGTACCGGTGTGTTCTGGGATAGGCCTTCTCTGCCCTTTATGACGGATCTTGATGAACTGTTCACCGCTTCCGAGGATAAGTCATGATGCGGAATCGCGATCAGAACCAGCTGGATCTCTCCTTTGGCCGTTTCCTCGCTGACCTTGGTGGCTCCTCAGATCTGCTCTTCAGGGCTGGACAGGCCGTGAGCAAGGCCAGGCGTGAGGGCAATGTCTGTGTTGCCCTTGACCAGATAGCTGTGGGCATGGACCTCCAGGACCTGCAAAATGCACTCCTTGCCACCGGTCTGGTTGGTGAAGCAGGTGACTATTGTCCCCTTATTCTGCATCAGGAGTATCTCTATCTCCAGCGCTATTTCAGGTATGAAACCCTTGTGGCGGACCGTATCCGCGCGGATGCACTGGTCATGACCACCCTTGCCGATTCCGAGGTGCCGGTTCTCCTGGACCAGTTGTTTCCGCAACCTGACGATGGTGAGCTGGATCAGCAAAAGCTTGCCGCCTTATCAGCCTTATGTCATTCGTTTTCCGTGATCAGCGGTGGGCCGGGCACAGGGAAAACCACCACCGTGGCCAAGATTTTGGCCCTGCATCTCGCCCTTGACGGAGATTGTCAGATCATGCTGGGCGCTCCCACCGGCAAGGCCGCCACCCGTTTGCAGGAGTCCCTGACCCAAACCATTGACTCCCTTGATGTTGATCCACACATAAAAGAAAAAATAACCCTGCCCGTGATGACCATCCATCGCCTCCTCGGCTTTGGTCGTTCCGGTTTCCGTTACGATAGGGAGCACCCCCTGAAGGCCGATGTCGTTCTCATTGATGAGGCGTCCATGGTGGATTTGCCGCTTATGGCGGCGCTTATCCAGGCCCTGCCCCAAACCTGCAAGCTCATACTCCTGGGCGATCAGTACCAATTGGCCTCGGTTCAGCCGGGTGCGGTGCTGGGTGAAATCTGTTCAGGGGGTGACGGGTTTACCGATGATTTTCGGGCCATTGGTCAAAATGCTGGTGTGGCCGTACCTGACGTAAAAAATAATAACAGCCTGGCCAACTCCATTGTGACCCTGCACAGGAGTTATCGGTTTCATAGGGACAGCGGGATTCGTCTTTTGAGTGATTTTGTTAAAGAGGGTGATGGTCACTCGGCCCTGGATGTCCTGTGTGATCCCAGCTACCCCGATGTTGTGCTGCAGCAACCTCAGATAGTGAATCTGGTGGCTGACATCAGCGCGGCGTATCATTCTGAACAAACGGATCTCTTGGCAGGGTTCTCCCGGTTAGGCGTGCTCTGCTGTCACAGGTCAGGGGTCTTGGGGGTAGAGGCGGTGAATCAACAGGTTGCCGCCCATATTCATCAGGCTGGGCAACCCTATTATCATGGGTTACCCCTTATGGTCATTGCCAACGATCACGCCTTAGGCCTATATAATGGTGATACCTGTGTGGTGGTGGAAAGACAAGGCCGTTTTTACGGCTGTTTCCAGGTCGGTGGTGCGTTGCGCTATGTGTTGGTGCGGCAATTGCCTCCCCACACCCAGGCCTATGCAATCACGGTGCATAAGAGCCAGGGGTCTGAGTATGACAAGGTGGCATTTCTCCTGCCCCAGGGGGGATCACTGGTGCTCGGTCGCGAGCTTGTGTATACGGCTCTGACGCGGGCGCGGCACATGGTGACCGTGTATGGCGAACCAGGACAGTTTGTCGAGGCAGTAGCAAAAAAGGTGGTCCGTGTTTCAGGCTTGGCAGGTCGAATCTGGTGAGTCAGGTTTACCTCTTGGTATGCATCACTTTGGCCGCGGTTTGCTTGCGGAGCTGGAAAAAAACGAAGGGATCCATGTTGCTAATTCTTGCCAGAACGCATGAACCATGCTAGGTTATTTGGC
>JAQIBE010000080.1 GCA_027859235.1 Desulfobulbaceae bacterium | reverse complement strand
TCAATATTCGTCTCCCGTTCACGCTGATCAATGGAACCGGCAAGATTCATCAGCAGCAGCTTGCGCTTGGCCTCAAAGCGGGCCTTTTTATGATACCGCTCATCGAACATCAACAGCATCAGCTCGACAGGATTGGATAAGGCATCCACCTCGTTAGTCATCTCAATAAAAGAGCTGAAATTATCCAGCACCGTGTCCCTGAGGGAGCGTATCACCCCGTCAGCCGTGCGGGAATAATTATTCACCGTGGCCACAACCTCACCCTCACTGCCCTTGATGCCGAACATATTGCCCAGCAAACGGTACGCCTTCGCGGTCACCGCTTTCCGGGCAACTGGATCATATATAAGTCCCTGGATCTCCCCGAAGGATTGCACACCCAACAGGTCAAAAATCTGATTGCGCAGCACGCGATACTTCGTCTGCTCACCATGTTTACCAAGGGAGGCAACCGTTCGCCTCCCTACCTTTGAAAACGGGGCGGTAACCAGATCATCCGGTGTTGCAAAGGGGCCATCCTGAAGAAGGATGGAAAACATGGTTTCACGAATATCGGCCATCATTAAAAACCTGAGAAGAGTGTACACCCCTGCCGACCCCCAAAAGGAGTTAACCTGCAGCAGGCAATGCACATTTGTATTTCATTACAACATAGTGCAAAAATTGGAAAACAACAGGATAAAATCCCGCTCAAAAACAGACTGCTCCTGTTGGGCCTGCTTCAGCATAGCTGCAATTCTTGCCTGATTAAAACCAATACCGCTGAGCCACACCCGGTCATGTTCACACCACTGCACCAGATCCGCTGCGTGAGCCGCATGATTGTCAAACTGAACCCCCACCAGATGCGGCCTGCCCTTGACACTGAAGGCCTCAACCTGACACTCTTTCGAGGTCATGAGAATATCGAAATGATGCGGCACCGGGGTCTGCACCGACTGACCATGCCATTTCAACAGGGGCAGATGCGGTTCACTATTGGCAAAAAAGGGGTGCGCCTTGCCATGACTTGTGACCATCCCCGTAATCACCCCGACGGAATTACAAAAATTCCGGCCGATCGTACCCCCCAGGGCTTCAGCCAGCAGCTGATGGCCGAGACACATGCCGAAACAGGGCTTCCCGGAACGCAGCACCTCCTGCAGCCAGTGCTTTTCCAGGTGCAGAAAAGGATAGCGCTCCACCTCATCGACATTGGCGACACCGCCCAGAAGAACCATAGCGTCAAACTGATCCGGATCTGGAAACGAGTTATTCCACGCCTGAAAGACACGAACGTCCACCCTGCAGTGCTGCATACCCTTGAGGAGGAAATATCCTGGTCCTTCCCACGATGCATGCTGGATGACCGCTATTTTCTTCATGTCTTTACCTCAACAGGCAAAAAAAAAGTCCCCGACCAGCATAAACAACAGGGCTGGTCGGGGACGGAGGGGGGAAGCTTACTTGGTTACAAAGTCGTTGTAGGCATGAGCACCATGCTCACTAATATCAACACCAATCATTTCTTCTTCTTCAGTGACTCGCAGACCAATGGTCATGGAAATCACCTTAAAGAGGATAAAGGCACAGCCGAAAGACCAGACAAACGCGGCGCCGACCCCGATGAACTGCGTGGTCATAATCTTCATGGTCACGCCTTCCATATTAAACAGACCAGCCGCAATCGTACCCCAGGCACCACACACACCGTGAACCGATACCGCACCGACTGGATCATCAATGTGGGCCCGATCAATGACCATGACCGAGATCACGACCAGGATACCGGACAGAAGACCAATGATAATGGAACTGGATGGGCTTACATTGGCACAGCCTGCAGTAATACCAACCAGACCTGCAAGGGCACCGTTCAGGGACATACCGATATCCGGCTTCTTAAAGATGAGCCATGAGGTAAACATGGCAGCAACCGCACCAGCTGCGGCTGAAAGGTTCGTATTCACAAAAATCATGGCAATGGATTTGTCAGCCGTGGTGGTGGAACCGGGATTGAAACCGAACCAGCCAAGCCAGAGGATGAACACACCGATTGCCGCCATGGGAATGTTATGACCGGGGATGGCACGCACTTCACCCTTCTTGCCATATTTACCCAGGCGGGGTCCGAGAACAATGGCACCGGCCAGGGCGGCCCAGCCACCAATCGAGTGAACCACAGTGGATCCGGCAAAATCAATGAATCCCATGCCTTCAAGCCAGCCGCCGCCGTTGAGCAGACTGCCCCAGGCCCAGGAGCCAAACACAGGGTAGATAAAGGCACAGAGCACCGCAGAGTAGATGAGATACCCTGTAAATTTAGTCCGTTCAGCCATAGCACCGGAAACAATCGTGGCAGCCGTGGCGGCAAACACACACTGGAACATCCAGAAGGCGAGAACCCATGGATCACCGCCTGGAGTCCAGCCCGACAGGAAGAACCCGTCCGTGCCGAACCAACCCGTTGGCGCCGCGCCGAACATCAGGCCAAAACCGATGACCCAGAAGAACAGGGTACCCATGGAGAAATCCATGAGATTCTTCATCATGATATTAACGGCACTCTTTGCGCGGGTGAATCCGGACTCCACCATGGCAAAACCGGCCTGCATGAAGAAGACCAGCGCTGCGGCAATCAGCGTCCACATATAATTGGCATGATCCTGCACCAGTCCAATGGCATCGGCATTGCTGGCAATGGTTGGCACTTCATCTCCGGCCAGCGCAATGGCCGGCAGCAGTAGAAGAAGAGACAGGGTAGAAATTTTCTTAAACATAATATTCCTCATTTCTTTAGGTTGATTAGCTATGTAGCCTGTTAGACTATTGGCAAAAAACCTGTAAACATTTTTAAATCAGCCCCAGGCACGTTCATCAGCACCGAAAGCCCAAACACCATCCGACGAACAATCTAGATCGCATCCCTATCCTTCTCACCGGTGCGAATCCGTGTAATCGAATCAACAGGCAGGACAAAGATCTTGCCATCACCGATCTTACCCGTCTTGGTCGCCTCAATAATGGTGGCGATGGTTTGTTCCACCATATCGGCCGCAAGGATCATCTCAACCTTAACCTTCGGGATGAAATCAACCTGATACTCAGCGCCCCGATAGATCTCCGTATGACCTTTTTGACGGCCGAAACCTTTCACTTCACTCACCGTCATGCCGGTGATACCAATATCATGCAGGGCTGTTTTTAAATCCTCAAGCTTGAACGGCTTAATGATTACTTCAATTTTCTTCATTGCACTCCTCCTCGAGTAAGTTTCATTATAATGGGGTAACTGCCAGAAGTGTGCCACACTGAAAAAATAAACCGCAATACCCCTGAAACCCTTTGCACAGAACCAACAGGACATAATATGACCCGGAACAGCCACCTCACCAGCCGGGCATTTATTACATTTTTGAAATAGCGCTGAGCAGGCGTGTTACATTTTTGAAACACTCACCACCTCCTCTCCGCATGACCAGCGAACGGCGGTAACATATTACAACGACTCTATATTATAGATACGCGCATCCCTGATCCGGAACCGCTCAAAACATGAATTTATGTACTGCTATTTTTCTCCAGGCGCGTATTATGCGTGGAGACCGAATGAGTGGCGGTACCGGCCGCAGACAAGCGCCCATTTTAGACATACAATTACGAGCAG
>JAQIBE010000064.1 GCA_027859235.1 Desulfobulbaceae bacterium | reverse complement strand
CGCTTGTCGGTGGCCTTGGTATGATCATCACCATTTCTGTTGTTTCGTTTCTTTTTATCCCTGCCCGTGGCTTGCACGGCTTCTTTGCCGGCCTCGGTATTCTTCTTCTTGTCGGATTTATCGATGATCTGAAGGAGGTCGGGCATTGGCCTAAATTTCTGGCCCAGATTGTTTCTGTCGCTTTATTGATCTCTTTCAGTAACACGGTATTGCTGAGCTTTGGTGATCTGGGCGGCTTTGGTACCATCGCTATCCAGCCCCAATGGCTGGCCTATGGGCTGACGGTATTTGCGGTGGTGGGGGTTATCAATTCCGTCAATATGATTGATGGCCTTGATGGTCTGGCTGGCGGTGTTTCCTTTATTGCTTTTATCTCTTTTGCCTTCCTGGCCTCCTTGACAAATCAGCCCGTATTAATGATGCTGTGTTTGGCCTTTGCCGGCGCTCTGCTTGGCTTTTTGCGTTTTAACTGGTCGCCCTCGCTGTTGTTTATGGGGGATGCAGGCAGTCTCTGCCTTGGCTTTGCCCTCTGCTATATGGCCCTTGCTTTGACCCAGGGGGAGGGCAGTAAGGTCCCGCCGGTGAGTGGGCTGCTTATTCTGGCGGTCCCCATTACTGATACTCTCACCTTGATGGTGAGAAGGCTGTTTAAGGGTAAGAACCCTTTTAAGGCCGACAAATATCATCTCCATCATATCTTGCTGCGTTATGGCCTTGGCCGGAAGCAGGCGGTCAAGGTGATTCTGGGGATCTCTGTTATTCTCAGTGGCTGCGGTTTACTGGGCACGGTCTATGAACAGCCTGATTCTTTCCTCTTTCTGATCTTCGTCATTTATTTTACGCTCTATTTCACCTCATCGTTTTTCATCGGCGATATTATCCGCTACCGTTTGAAGTTTAAACGTAAACGTGAGTGGTCTAGTTCGTGGCCCTGTATCTTTGTCCGGCATGTTGTTGTCCTCTTAGACATCTTTCACATTTTTCGAAAATCACAACGTTATCATGTCGAATTATCATGCTCCTGTACCTGTCATGCCAAGGAGGGTAATGTCGTTTTAACCGGGACTGTACGGAATCTCTCTTCCGGAGGTTTTGTGGCTAGAATGGCTAGAATGCCTTCTTTTTATGATCAGTTGGAAATAGCAATACTCATCCCTTGCCAAGAGGGGGACCGAACCTTACACGTGCCTGTTGAAAATGTTTGGAGTTGCGAAAGCGATAATGGTTTGGAGCATGGTTTCCGTTTCAAGCCGATGGATGTTGAACAGGAGGAGATCCTCTTAAGCTATCTATCCTTACTCTCTGGTAAAAAATCACCACCAAGGTGATTCGTGAAAAAACAGGATGTCATACTGGCGTGAGGGGATGGAATTTATGACCCTCACCGTTTGTGATTCACTGTATTATGAATACCCTGACAATGAATAGTTTGGTATATATAGAATATTTCTCTATGGTTATGCTTTTCAATTGTGATATCGTAACAAAAATGGAATTCATTCGTGTTATGAGAAATGGCAGTGAACAACACTGCACAAGGACATCCTTTGCAGGAATAGGTTGACTGAGATTATGGAGTAAACCCAAACAAAACAGGAGAAGATTATGAAGAAAAAAATGTTAATTATTGCCGGTTGTACCATGCTTCTTTCCCTCTCTAACAGTGCATATAGTGCTGAAGAAACCCCCTACATTAGTGGTAATTTAGGTTTTGGCATGTTAACCGATTCTGATACTGATAATGTTGAACTTGACGTTAGAAATGGTTATGCCCTTACCGCAGCATATGGGTATAAACTTAATGATAACCTGAGGTTAGAGGGTGAATTAGCCTACCAGAATAATGAGTTGGTCACGGGCCGTGACGATATTGAAAGTCTTGCTTTACTGGCAAATGGCTATTGGGATTTCACAAATGATTCTTCATGGACACCTTTTTTGACTGCTGGCATAGGGGCAGCCACGGTTAATGTCGATGACCCAGGTCTTGACGATTCTGAAACGGTCTTCGCCTATCAGATTGGTGCTGGTATTGGCTATGCCATCAACGAGGAGCTTACTGTTGACTGTAAGTATCGTTATTTTGCCACTGCTGATCCTGAACTTGCGGGTGTAGATGTTGAATATGCAACTCATAATATCTATGCAGGCATGAGGTATACTTTTTAATTTTTTCCCTCCAGGAATGAGCATTAAAGATGGAGATGCTGAATAAATTGGCTTGTATAGTTATTCCTTTTCCAGGGCTTATGACTGATACGCAAAGGCGGTGTGGAGAATCTTCTTCACACCGCCTTTTTTGCGTTTAACAGTTGGTACTGGCGGATTGCCTGAGTCAAAAACTGCTGGCCGTGAGCACTTTGTTGAAGATATAAAGCAGAGACTTGCGGGTAGAGTCCAGGGGAGTTATTTTGTATCCCATTCTGGTATTAGCGCTCTTAAAGAACCGCAAGCGACTTACAAGACGCTTTTTGATGGCAAAAAAGGCATTGTAAGCCTGGATAACGCCTATTTGTTGAATTGTAATTCAACAAATTCAAAATATTAACTTGGTCCGACCCGACTACAAGGATGGTCCGACCCGACGACTACAAGGGGATTAAGGTACCTTCTGACCTTTTTCTGGCAGGGCCGCCCCGCTTTTTATTTGGTTCGCGCTCACGAATATGCCATGATAAGAACTGAGTGGCTCGGAGACGCAGCCAGCGTGCTGCCTAAAGAGCTGGCCGTCCCTCAACACCAACCTGAGCTCCGAAAACAATGCCTCAACCACCACCAAAACCCAAACAGGAGCCTGATCCCGAGCGGATGGCGGTTCTCCGCTCCCTGCCCATCGAAATAAAACAACAACTCAGCGGCGACGAGGCCCATGCCTTTATGTATAATGAAGAGCTGCCGGAATCGCTGCTGGAGAAACTCAAAAAGTATCTGGTGGCCGACGCCAAGTAGTATTTTCCAGCGCACCGTCTGTTGCCATGCACAGCCCGCCAAGGAGGGCCTCCATGCCGCAAACTCTCTCGAACATTATGGTCCAAAACGTTACCACGGTTGGGGTAGACGATACCGTGGAAGATGTGGAATGCATCCTCGGGTCCCACAAATATTCCTGTGTGCCGGTGGTTGACCCGGAAGGCCAATGTTTCGGGATTGTCACCTCCAACGATATCCTCAAATTTCACAGGATGAGCCGCAACGCCAAACGGGTGCGGGCCTGGGAAATCTGCAGCCATCTTCTCATTGAAGTGTCGCCCTCCCTCTCTATCAAGGAGGCCGGCATACTGATGATTAAAAACAAGATCCATCATCTGGTGGTCTCGGAAGACAAGACCATCAGGGGGATTGTCTCTTCCATCGATCTGCTGGAGGCGTATATCACCGCCAACCCCAGCTAGCCTGACCAAGACCGATACGGCTGACCTCCCCATCCGGGCCATGGCACTACCTGCGGGGAATGGATACGGGGTCGGACCAAGATAATATGTTGATATTATAATAAATAAGGTTGGGAAAGCGGCTATTTTGGGCCTTGGATGGTACTTTTTATACCCGAAAAGGGTATTTAAGATTCACCCCTTGCCTTTCTATAATTATGGCGCGAGCTCATCGACATTATATTCCTGGTTGCGTCCGGCACATCACCCATCGATGCCAGAGACAGGAGTTCCTTCTCAATCTTGACAAAGACCGAACTAGCTGGCATCACTGGCTTTATGAGGCCAAGAAATGTTAGGGCCTCTGTATTCTCAATTATATCGTCACCACATACCATATCCATCTGCTTGTCCCCAGACACTGGGGGCATAAGTCATCGCGAGAAGTATTCAGCTCATTCAATGAACGGATTTAACT
>JAQIBE010000039.1 GCA_027859235.1 Desulfobulbaceae bacterium | reverse complement strand
GCTTAATCTCAACCGGCAAAGACCGCAGCACAGCCATTCTCTCCGGATCTGGTTTCCCCTTCTGCGAACCTGATTTCGTCTTCATATCCCCTCCGTTGTTGATGTACTTAAATAATCCGTACCTGTACTGTTTCAATAAATTGACCATCTGCCAGGATATCAGAGACAACGATAACCCGATCCCCTTCACAGAGACACTGCTGTTTTTTAAGACAAGCCACGGCCCGCTTAATCGTGACATCCGGGGATTTAGAAAATTTTATCCGAAAGGCCAGCACCCCCCAGTGGATAGCCAAAGTCGATATCCTGCCAATCTTTAGCTGTAATGGATGGCAAATCAGCCGACTTGCCGCGAATATTAAGATGTCGGCGTGAGCCAAGAATTCCATTTTCAAGAGACTGACAATACACATCTAAACCTTTTTTCTGCACCACCTGCAAACTGCAGCATACCGCCATCCACAAGAATAATATCCCCCAGATCAACATCATCAACAAACCCGTCATAACTGACCTCAACACAGTTTGGCTCCAGTACAGGCTGTCTACGTATGGTGAAAATGAAATTATCACCCTTTTTCAGGAATATATCAGTACTCACATCACCCGTACGAATTTCCGGGCCCTTGGTGTCGAGAAGAATCGCCACACCGGACTGCTCTTTACGATTCAGCCTTTTTACATGACCAATCACCCGGCCATGCCAAGCATGGTCACCATGGGACATATTGAGGCGGGCAATATCCATACCCTTTTCTGCCATATCCTTTAACATGGGATAGGACTGGGTTTCAGGGCCTATCGTGCAGATTATTTTCGTTTTTCGCATAGGTTTCTTCTCAGTTCAACAAACTCTTGCAAGTACTAACCAGTTCATTCTAGCGAAAATAGTCTCCTTCATGTTATTTATTTTACAACACCACTATAGAACTTTGGAGTATAATTTATTCTCCGTATCTTAACCTTGATGTTCCTTATTATTTAACAGCTCTTCAACATAAGCCTAGTGGTGGAAAAATGGTTCGAATTATATCCCTCAATGTCAGTGAAACTGTCGGTAACAAAAAACAACCAGTAGATGTCGTCTCTCTGGAACCAAAACACGGCATTATTGGCGATGCCCATGCCCGTGACTGGCATCGACAGGTGTCCCTTCTTGCCATGGAAAGTATCAATAAGATGTCAGACAAGCTGCCAAACCTTGTCCCTGGCTCCTTTGCTGAAAATATCACCACAGAGGGCATTATTTTAAAAGATCTGCCCATCGGCACCCGGTTAATATCAGGCACCGTTGAGTTAGAAATCACCCAGATTGGCAAAAAATGCCATTCAAAGTGTAACATTTACAAGGAAGCCGGCGGCTGTATCATGCCTGATGAAGGTGTTTTCGCCAAAGTTATCACCGGCGGCCAATTATCCACAGGCGCAGAACTTGTGGTGCAATAAAACACCAGACCCGTCTATTGACCATCTCCAGGCCTGTCAGCCATTGCCCTTCTTAAAAACAGAACTGGGTTCACGATAGACCTGGAGACGGAACAGAGCCAAGTCACGCTACCCCCACTTCAACTTCGAGCTATAACGTTGTTTTTTGGAACATAGGCCTGCCCCCCTCAGCAACATCCTTCTCAAATCCATCCCCTTTCCTTTATGTGAAAAAGACCATAGACACCCGCCGGATATAAAACGATCCCTCTCCACACCGACTGCTCAGCCAATCAACCATCCAGTAAACGTCTCCATATACCCCCTTCCCACCTGTGGCAAAATTTCCGCAACACCACAGCAGTTCACCCAGTAACCGACCCGGCCCGAACTGGAGACAACGCGCTGACAATGGTCATTTACACAACGAACCAACCGGCAAGACCAATTCATAACCAGCTACTTGTTCCCTACACGGGGTCCACTTTACCCCTTGCCCATTCCTCTATTTCTCTTATAGTATGACCCTAGCCCAGATAATGAGAAAAGCCGTTAAGGTTCGGGACTCATTACCGTCCCCTCTGCTGGGGATAAGGGGTTTAACAGTAGAGGCAACTTGTTTATTTCCAAGAGTTCTGCAACTTCTTGCCACGTTGCCACGGGATAAATCTAGACTTCAAAATAGCCCCTAACCCGTTAAATATAACTTCCATGGCCCTGAGCCATTCAACATTTCCAACAGGATTAACATGTCCACTCCATATAGTTATGAGAAATTAGACCAGAA
>JAQIBE010000015.1 GCA_027859235.1 Desulfobulbaceae bacterium | reverse complement strand
AGTCTGGCAGCTCTTTCGAGCACCATTTCCATTGTTGATCGTATTTCGGCCATTCTTTATCTTCTCTCTGGGTTAAGTTGCTCTGTTTCTTAGCGCGGAAATGCGGCGATAATCCCGCCGTCAATGGGCAGGGTTGCCCCTGTGGTGGGGGTCTGGCCTGTGGCAAAGAATACCACGCCATTGCCCACATGGTCAGCAAGGACCGTGGTTTTAAGGAGGTTCCTTTGGCGATAATACTCCTTGAGTCCCTGGGGATCAAGGTTTCTTGATTTCATTCTATCCGGCCCCACGACATCCCATAACCCGGAAGAGATATTGCCGTCATCAAAAATGGCATCGGCATTGATCATATTCACCTGCACGCCGATTTCAGCAAGTTCGATTGCGGCGATTTTCCCAAGTTGATGGGCCCCTGCCTTGGAGGCTGAGTATGCACCAAATGAACCGCCCGGGGCAAAGACATTTTTCGAGCTGTTGATAATGATCTGTCCGCCGAACCCCTGGCGTTTGAAAATAGGGATGGCGCACTTAATAATGGTAAAGACCCCGGATAAGTTGACATCCAGCACCTTTTTGAACATGGCGTGATCCAGATCCTCCAGCTTGGCAACATGGGCAATACCGGCATTGGGTACGACGATGTCAATGCCTCCAGCCTGTCTGATGATGGCAGCATAACCTGCCTGCACAGAGGCTTCGCTCGCCACGTCCATGATAATGGGTTGCACCATGGCGCCAAAGTCGGCTGCCAGTTTATGGTGCACTGCCTGCAGCCGTTTGGCATCAATGTCAGAGAGAAAGACCCGTGCACCAGCCTCAAGGAGTTTGCGGCCAATACCCACGGCAATGGCGCCGCCTCCGCCCGTAACAAGGGCTATCTTGCCTTCGAGGGGTGCAGGTACGGACCTGCCGATCTTGGCCTGTTCCAGTGACCAGTACTCCATATCAAAGATAAGGGCAGGATCAAGTTCTTTGTACTGTCCCACCGCCCTCGCCGCCATCTTTGCCGCCAGGGTATGTTCACAGATGTCGGCGCAGATTGTTGCATCCTTCATGGTTTTGCCAACGGTAATAATGCCGACCCCCTTAACCAGGATGACGCGCGGCATGGGATCCAGACGGGTGCGCTGCACCTTTTTATGCGCCACCTGGGTGTCAAAATAGTGGATGTAGTCCTGCTGATAGCGGTTGATGGCTGAGTGGATATATGCAAGCATGTCATCTTGATGCTGCAGACCGTCAAGGTTGAGATAGAGCGGATAATTCTTGGTGCGGATCACATGGTCCGGGGTGAGCACGCCACTGACCAGGAGTTCCTCCCCATCTGGGTGGTTGACGGCCTGTGAGATGGCATCACCCGTGCGAAGATGGAGATGGAAGGTGCGAAGGTAGCCGGTCTCATCCCTGAAGATGAGTGCGCCGCGCATGATGGGCATGATGAGGCTGAGATCCGGTGGGGTGCAGGGCGGTATGTCAGGTGTTGTGGTGCCGAGTTTCTTGGCAATGAATGTTTCCGCCCGGCTCACATACTCAATCATCAGGTCGTACGCCTCTTTGGCCTCATTGCTGAAGGTGAAGATGCCGTGATTACGCAGAATGAGACATTCCATATCGGGCTGCTGTTCGTATAAATCAATCACGGCCTGGGCGAGGGGAAAACCCGGCATGATAAAGGGCAGAATGCCAATTCGGTCACCAAGGGCCTGGTGCAGCAGGAGATCCGCAGCAGGTTGATTGGTGAGGGTGACAATGGCATCCGCATGGGTGTGGTCGATAAAGGTGTGGGGCAGAAAGGCGTGAACCAGGGTCTCGATGGACGGGTTCGGTGAGGACGCATCCAGCAGATTGGTGCGGAACTGGTTCACCATGGTTTCATCAGTCAGGGAATCGAGGACCCGTAACTTGCGAAGCTGGTTTAAGTCAAGTCCGGGTAATCCTGCCGGCTCAATATCGCCAAGATCCCAGCCGCTGCCCTTAACAAAAATAACCTCCTGCTTTTCACCGAGAAGATTGAGCACGGAGGCCTTGGCAGAGGTGTTGCCTCCGCCGTGGAGAACCAGATCCTCCTCCTGGCCGATGAGGCGTGAGGTGTACACACGTAACCCCATCTCTTCAGGGAAATCGGGATAGCGGTCAATGTATTCTTGGGCTTGTGACTGGTTGTAACGGTTTTTCATAATGAGGGTCTGGTTGCAGAGTTAAGTCAGGGAATACATATAGGCCCCATAACCACAGAGAAGACAGAGCCCTGTAAGGCGCGAAACCCTATGTTTAAAATAAAGAATGGGGATGAGTATGGCGGTGAAGATGAGCATGATGGGGACATCACGGAGGAGAAGGGAGGGGTCGAGTTTAAAGGGGAAGATTATCCCTGTCACTCCCATGACCATGAGGATGTTAAAGAGATTGGAGCCAATGACATTTCCCACCAGGATATCGGTTTTTCTCCGGCGGATGGCTGAGATACATGATGCCAGCTCGGGCAACGAGGTTCCCACGGCTGCTATGGAGAGTCCTATCACCAGCTCGGATATGCCTAAATGGAGGGCAAGGTCTACGGCGCCGTCAATGAAAAATCCCGAGCCATAGGCAAGGAGCACCAGCCCTCCTAGAATGAAGAGGTTGATTTTCAGGAGAGATGTCGGGGTTTCACACGGCATGTGTTCTTCTGATTTCTGTCCCTCTCTATAGGAGTACCATGTGTATAGAATGAGTAAACTGGCGAACAGGAGCCCGCCAAAGCGGTTTACATAACCCAGAAAGGTGCAGCCCAGAAGGAGAAAACTTGCCGCTGTGGCGGCCCACAGTTCCGTTCGCAGTTTCGTGTAGTGGATGGCCAGGGGCGAGATCAGGGCTGAAATGGCCAATATGAGGCCGATATTGGCAATGTTGGAACCAATGACATTGCCCACCATGATGGATGGGTGACCTGCAGAGGTGGCGGAGATGGATACAAAAAATTCCGGCATGGAGGTGCCAAAGGCCACCACGGTGAGGCCAACAAGGAGCGGGGGCATGCCGAGCCGTTCAGCCAGAGCTATTGCCCCGGCAACGAGAAACTCGCCACCGGTAACCAGGAGAATAAGGCCGCCAATAAGCGCTATTGTTGCGATGGGAAGTGATGTGAAGGTGTATTCCATAAGAAAAAACAAAGGGGTGAGATTGGTGAAAGGGTTGAGTCGTAAAACTATACTCCTTTATGGGAACGGGCAAGTGTTTTCAGACAAGAGGGGCGCAGGTCTTTGATTTATGCTCCTTTCCATGTTTGTTAAAACGTATTATGTTGTATGTTTGAAGGTTATCCTGCTGTGTGTTATGGGCTCAAGCTTACGAGATGTAGGTGCAATGCCTGTAGAGGGTCTGTTCGTCAACTTCAGCTCTAAAGTGATTCATGTCCCAGATACAAAACGGCGCGCAACTTGTAAAGGATGCGGCTGATATTGTTGAAGTTATTAATGAAGTTGTACCGCTCCAGAATCGCTCGGGCCGTTTTCTGGGGCTCTGTCCTTTTCATTCTGAAAAGACCCCTTCGTTTACTGTAAATAAGGATCGCGGCTTTTTCCACTGTTTTGGCTGTAAAGAGTCCGGCGATGTGATTTCATTTGTAATGAAATACCATAACCTGTCCTTTGTGGAGGCGTTGCAGGAACTTGCCGGCCGTTACGGTATTGAGCTTGAATCTCAGGATTTAAGTCCTGAGGAAAAAGAGCGGGTCAGGAAACGGGATTGTTTATTTCATGCCAATGAGGCGGCCACCACCATCTATCATGAATTCCTGTTAACATCACCTCAGGCTCAAGTTGCCAGGGATTATCTGCAGGGTCGTGGCATACCTGAAGCCATTATTAAGGAGTTCCGGTTGGGCTTTGCCCCTGATAGCTGGGATTTCTTGTCCGCAAAGCTTGCCAGATCAAATATCAAGCGGGATGCCCTCCTTGATGCCGGTCTGGTGGTGCAGAAGGAAAAGGGCGGGGTGTATGATCGTTTCCGTAAACGACTGCTCTGCCCCCTTGTCAACATGGCGGGGCAGGTGTCAGGTTTTGGGGGGCGGATTATTGGTGAGGGCCAGCCCAAATATTTGAATACACCTGAAACCCTGGTCTTTGATAAAAGCTCCATTCTCTATGGGCTGTATGAAAATAAAAAACGCATTCAGCAGGCAAAGCAATGTGTTCTGGTGGAAGGTAATTTTGACATGCTCAGTATGGTGGTGGCTGATCTGGGTCATGTAGCAGCTCCCCTTGGCACCGCATTAACGGAGCAGCATGTCCGCCAGTTGAAGCGCTATACCTCTGAGGCGGTGCTGCTCTTTGACGGTGACGGCGCAGGGCTTAAGGCTGCTCTGCGCTCGGTGCCGTTTTTTCTCAGGGAGCAATTCCCGGCCCGGGTTGCATTATTACCTGCAGGGGAAGATCCTGATACCTTGCTGCAAAAGAAAGGGCGTCCAGCGCTTGCTGAGCTTATTGCTAATGCGATTGCCTTGCCGGATTTTCTTTTTGGTCAGCTTGTGGAGCAGTATGGTCTTGGTCTTGAGGGCAAGGTGAAGATCATTAAGGAGCTGCAGCCCCTCATGAAGGTATTGGAGAAGGATAAGCTCCAGCGTGCGGTCTTTATTGCCCATTTCAGCGAAAAGCTGGGGGTTGATCCTGCGGAAATCTCGGGCCACCTGCAAATGGAGCAGATTGTGAGAAAACCACGGGTTGTGGTGGATAAAACAGCAAAGCTGCCAACACCCCATCGGCGTTTTATGGAATTTCTGATTGTGTATCCTCAATATTTAGAGGTTTTGGTCGATGCAGGACTTGAAACATTTATTCAAAATGGCCCAGGGCAAATTATTCTTGATGAAATGACCGCATCAGTCCATGACTTTTCACCGGAACTGCTGATGTCGAAACTGGAAGGCCCCCTGCGGGATTTTGTGGCGGAACTCCTGGTTGCTGTCCCCTCCACGTTGCCGGATCAGGCAGAGGAGACTGCAATGCATATGGTGGCATGGCTTAAAAAGCAACAGCGGCAACAGGAGGATGCAAGTTTGGGTGAGCAGATTAATCATGCCCATCAAGCAAATAATATAGAGTTGTATATGGAGCTCCTTAAAAAGAAGAATGAATTAACGAATTGGTGATGGAACTCCTTGAAAATAAAAAAGAATTGGACTCTGGAATAATAAATTTATATCCTAGTCGTTATAGTTTTATTTGTGATAGGTGAAGTTGCTCGGGAACCTATCATGTTTCGGTAATATACATAGACGGGGAAAAAGTGCCGTATGGGAACTATGGAACTGGAAGAAAGAGGAACAGGGAATGCCGGCGATGAAAGGGATACGGATAGTGGTGCCGATTTCAGCGCCAAGGCTCCGCATGACCTGACTTCATTGTTTGCCGATGATTCTAAGGTGAAGAGGGTGGTGAAAAAACCATCTGCGGGGCGGATCAACCGGATCCAAAAGGCTATGGCTGCAGATGGTGATTCAGGCGCCGATTTTGATCCGGTAAAGGCGTATCTGCGGGAGATGGGCGCCGTTTCTCTGCTCAATCCAAAGGAGGAAACAGCCCTTGCCAAGCGGATTGAAGAGGGGGATCGCCAGGTGCGGCGGGCCCTTTTTGCCGTACCCATGACGGTGCAAAAGATTCTGGTCTTCCGTGATATGTTGGAGAATGGCAACAAGACCATCGTTGATGTCCTGCGTGGTTTTGATGATGTTGAGGAGGATGATCTCATTGTCGCCGAGGCAGCATTCCTCTGGAAGATTAATGAAATGGAGCGTCTTGAGAATGAGCGGGCGGCCCTGAGGCTTGATATCCTTTCACCTGATGCCGATGCGGATACCATTGTCCGGACCATGGTGCGCATTGATCGAGTGACCCTTGCCATTGTTGACCTCTTTGCTGAGGATCGGATTCATAATAAGTATCTTGATGATATTCTGGTTGATTTTAAGATTATTACCAGGAAATTCTCCATTGTTTTAGGGCGGCTGGAAAAGGACCCTGAAGATCAAAAGGCTGAGCTCTTGGTCCGTAGTTTGGAGGAGGTCCACGGTATTGATCGTGATACCCTCGGCCAGGTGATGATCCTTGTGGCCAAGGGCCGTGATCTGGGCTCCATTGCCAAGCAGGAACTCACCCGGGCAAATCTTCGACTGGTTGTGAGTGTGGCGAAAAAATACGCCAACAGGGGTCTGCAACTCCTTGATCTCATTCAGGAAGGTAATATAGGTCTTATGAAGGCGGTGGAGAAGTTTGAGTATCGCCGGGGTTATAAATTCAGCACCTACGCAACCTGGTGGATTCGCCAGGCGATTAACCGTGCTATTGCTGATCAAGGCCGTACCATTCGTATTCCTGTGCATATGATAGACACCATTAATCGTCTGCTCAAGGGGGCAAAGGAGTTTGTGCGTGAAATTGGCAGGGAGCCAACACCTGAGGAGATGGCTGAGAAGCTGGATGTGGATCTTGAAAAGGTGCGCAATATCCTGAAAATTTCCAAGGAACCTGTTTCTCTCGATACCCCTATTGGCACAGGATCTGACAGTTTCCTTACGGATTTTATTGAGGATACCGGGGCGGTATCTCCCGATGAAGCCTCCATAAAAGAAAATCTGCGGAAGAATCTCAATCGGGTTCTGGGAACACTGACGCCCCGGGAAGAACAGGTTCTACGTATGCGTTTTGGTATTGATAATGAGGTTGATCTCACCCTGGAAGAGGTTGGCAAGAGCTTTTCTGTAACCCGTGAAAGGATTCGCCAGATTGAGGCCAAGGCCTTGAAAAAGCTCAAGCATCCGAATCGGAAGAAGCAACTGGAAAGCTTTGTTATTGATGATTGATTTTGTTTAAAAATATCCTTGTGAGCTTCGTTATTTTAACCCAATTTTATAATGATGGCTTAATATCCTATGGATAATCTGCGTGACTGGTTAAGCCTCTATCTTGCCCCTGGTCTGGGTCCTGTGCTGTGGAACCGGTTGCTGGCGGTTTTCGAAACTCCAACCAAGGTATTGCAGGCCAGCTCCCCGGAGTTACAAAAAGTGCCAGGTGTCGGGGCAAAATTAGCCTCAGGGATTGATGCCGGTCGTCTTGGTCTTGCTGCTGATGCCGAGTTGCGCCTGGCGTCCCAGAAGGAGACAGAGATTCTCTGTCTCGCTGACCCCCGTTACCCTGCCCTTCTAAGGGAAATTCCTGATCCTCCCCGGATCCTCTATGTCCGTGGTGACCTTTCAGTACTCGCATCCCCCTCTATTGGTATGGTTGGCTCCCGGGCCGCCACGGTATATGGCAAAAAGATCGCCCATGATTTTGGTCGACAGTTGGCGGCCCACGGGCTTGTGGTGGTGAGTGGAGTGGCCTTGGGGATTGACGGTGCTTCCCACTGGGGGGCTGTGGAGTCAGGCCGAACCATTGGTGTTCTCGGCTGCGGGGTTGATGTGGTCTATCCGAAACATCATCGGGATTTATATGGCGCGATTGTTGAGAATGGGGCGCTGGTGAGTGAGTATCCTTTTGGCGTTCGTCCAGAGCCGTTCCGTTTTCCGGCCCGGAATAGAATAATCTCCGGGTTATCACTTGGTGTCATTGTTGTGGAGGCGGCCAGTAAATCAGGCTCGTTGATAACGGCAGATCTGGCCCTTGATCAGGGGCGTGATGTCTTTGCCATTCCTGGTCGAGTGGATTCCCCCAAAAGTCATGGAGCCCATCGTCTTCTCCAGGAAGGTGCCATGCTGGTTCAGTCAGTGGATGATATTATCAGGGAGCTGGTTTTTGATGGCGGGAATCCTGAGATGAGTCAGGAAAATGAAAAAATATCCACAACAGACTTGACGGCGGAGGAGAAAACACTGTATGGATTGCTGGATGTTTATCCCCAGACCATTGATGATTTGATCCTGTCTTCTGGTCTTCGCCCTGATAAAATGGCGGAACTTCTTCTTCTTTTGGAGTTGAAAGGAGTGGTGGAAGTGTTACCCGGAAATCAGTACAAGATATCGTAATTGTTTAGGATTTTCGGCTGTCTCTTTGTGGGTGAAAAATACCATTTTCCCTGTAGACTCATGGCCGGAAATTAAATATCGTAGATATATTTGTTATGGCCGTCTACCCTGTCTAAACAGCTCACTCACCCCAAAAAACAAGAACACAGGCTTCCTTTAAGCAACTTAGATATTTCTATGGGAAAATCATTAATTATTGTCGAGTCCCCAGCTAAAGCACGTACCTTACAACGCTATCTGGGTAAGAATTTTATTGTTAAAGCCTCCGTGGGTCATATCCGTGACCTGCCGGTGAAAACCCTTGGTGTTGATGTTGAGGATGACTTCAAACCTCAATATGTCACTATCCGCGGCAAAGCCAAGGTCATAGAGGAGCTGAAGTCTGCTGCCCGCAAGGCGGATGATATCTATTTGGCGCCTGATCCTGATCGCGAGGGGGAGGCCATTGCCCACCATATTGCCCACTGTGTAGCCAAGGCCAATAAGCCCATGCACCGGGTTCTGTTTCATGAGTTGACAAAAAAGGCGATCCTTAAGGCCATGGATAATGCCTCTGATATTGATCAAAATAAGTTTGAGGCTCAACAGGCCAGGCGGATTCTGGATCGGCTGGTGGGGTATCAGATTTCCCCGTTGTTATGGGATAAGGTGCGTCGAGGTTTGAGTGCCGGGCGGGTGCAATCTGTTGCCGTGCGTATGGTCTGTGAACGGGAAGCAGCGATTGATGCCTTTGATTCTGTTGAGTACTGGTCTGTTACGGCGAATCTGCAAAAAGATAAGCCACCTGTCTTTCTCGGTCTCCTGGCTCAGATTGGCAAGACGAAGGTGGATAAGGCTGATAATCGCATTGGTGATGAGAAGTCTGCGGCCCAAATAGTTTCTGATCTTAAAAACGTCCCCTTTGTTGTTGCCAAGGTGACTAAAAAGGAAAAGCGCCGTTTTTCCAGCCCGCCATTTATCACCAGCTCCATGCAGATGGATGCCAACCGTAAATTGCGCTTTTCAGCCAAGAAGACCATGACGCTGGCCCAGCGTCTCTATGAAGGTGTTGAGATTGGTAGTGATGGGCCCACCGGTTTAATCACCTATATGCGTACAGATTCCACTCGTATTAACGATGAAGCCTTGGCCCAGGTGCGTGAATATATTGGTACGGAGCAGGGGAAGGAGTATCTTCCTGCAGAGCCTAATGTTTTTAAGACCAAGAAGGGGGCGCAGGACGCCCATGAGGCCGTACGCCCCACAGATGTGAATCTCACCCCGGAAAAAGTAGCGCCCTTCCTCGAAAAAGACATGCTCAGGTTGTACACCCTGGTGTGGAAGCGGTTTGTGGCAAGTCAGATGACCCATGCGGTGTACGATCAAACCTCAGTGGTTATTTCAGCCGATAAGTATCAATTTCGGTCTTCGGGGTCGATCATGCGTTTTCTGGGCTTTATGACG
>JAQIBE010000321.1 GCA_027859235.1 Desulfobulbaceae bacterium | reverse complement strand
TAGTATAGACGTCATTCATCCCCTGACCATTTTTTTAATAAATGGAAAGACTGTCATGGACGATAAGTCGCACGCCGCCGCACTCCCCCTAAGCGTCAACCAAGCGCAACAGTTTGCTGTTGCTGTTTTGGTTGTTTCCGCATGGAGTTGCACCCGCCCCTCGCTATTTCGAGGGGCGGAGAGTATATTTGTTTAGGACCTTGCACTGCTCTTTGAGATGACAGGAGTTCTGCATACCCTTGTTTATCCCGTCTGGCTGGAGAATATCCTGCTCAGATTACTGCTGAAATACCAGGGCCAACGGGCCCCAGGAGAACTGAAAAATGAACCATTTATCTCATGCTGCCGGAAAAACAATGCTTCTGCTGGCGGCCCTCTGCTTTTTTGTTGAGTCTACTCCAGCACGCTGCCAAGGGGCTGAGGCCCAGGCCCAGACGACTGCTATTACTGTTCAGCAGATGGCGGTGATGCCTTTTGTCAGAGGCACGACTGAGGCGCAGAAAAAGGAAGACAAGCTGGACAAGACCCTGGACTGCCAGTTCCGCAGCCTCTGCGTCTTTGATGAGGATATTTTCCCTGCTGACGAAGATGTGGTGACCCGTCTGGTGCAGACTGAATTGCGGCGCAAATTTAACGACAAGATGGTCCCTCTGGCCCGGGTCCGCGAAACCTATGGCATGCTGGAGAAAGAGACAACTGATACCCCCCTCGAGGTTGCCGTGCGGCTGGGGCAGAGTCTGGGCGTTGATCATGTTCTGGTGGGACTGGTCTGGCGCTACCAGGAGCGGGTGGGCAGCGCTATGGCCGCCACAGATCCTGCCTCCGTGGCCTTTTCCCTCTTCATGGTTGACGTCACCAGCCAGAAACGGGTGTGGAAAGGTTCCTTCAGGAAAACCCAGACATCCCTCAGTGAGAACCTGCTCGATGCTCCGCTGTTCCTTAAAACAGGGATGAAGTGGCTGACGGCTGAAGAGCTGAGCAATTACGGCGTTAAAAAGATTCTCAAACAATTATCCATCCAATAACAAGGAGCATCCCGTCTCATGTTTTCCCTGCGCAAAATTAACAAAACCTTCCTTACCGGCTTTGTCGCCCTCCTGCCGATCACGGCAACGGTCTATCTCTTTGTCTGGGTCATGGGCGCGGCAGAGGGGTTCTTCGGCAGCATCATCAAGGTCGTGCTGCCGCAGAACTGGTATCTTCCCGGTATGGGCGTGACCGCTACCCTGGCCCTGATCTTTGTGGTCGGGTTGTTGATGGAGTTCCTTCTTATCAAGGGGATTGCCGCCAAGTTCGAGACCATGATCTACCGGGTGCCGCTGGTGAAGAGTATTTACGGCGCCACACGGGAGTTTCTCTCCTTTCTGCTGGACGGCAAGAGTAAGGGGCCGCGTCAGGTGGTGACTTATACCTTTGCAAATAAGATAACTATGATGGGTTTTATTACCAAGCGCGACCTCACCTTTATTAAAAGTGACGCCGTCGCCGGGAAGGTGGCCGTCTATTTCCCTTTGAGCTACCAGATCGGCGGCTATACGCTCATGCTGCCTGCGGAGGATCTCATGCCCTTGGATATGCCCATGGATCAGGCCATGCGTTTTGTGATGACCGCAGGGATTATCGAAAAGGAAAAATAGGGGGATGAAAGGGGGCAGCACCCATGCCGCCGCTCCTCAATTAAAACGAATTATAAGGATTACCCATGAGAATTACCTTCAACGGCGGGGCGAAAACAGTAACCGGATCCCAGTATCTCCTCGAGGTCAACGGCTACCGACTTCTGCTTGATTGCGGGATGTTTCAGGGTAAACGGAAAAAAGCCTTTGAGTTGAACCGGCAATCCCCCTGTGCAGGCAAGGATCTGGATGCGGTCATCCTCTCCCATGCCCATATTGATCATTCCGGGAATATTCCCTGCCTGGTCAGAAACGGTTTTCAGGGCGATATCTTCACCACCTCGGCCACCCGGCTCATGGGTCTGATCATGGCCGCGGTGGGTGTCGAGTTTATAGCCAACGGGTTGAAACAGCTCTTCCCGCTTCTCGGCGGCTGAATTCCTCATTTAAATAAATGACGTTCCTCAGGTCCGAACAATGCCGCGCAGTAGACGGCCGAGGATATCGGCCCCGGTGATCACCCGCTTTTGCACGCCCCAGAGCAGGATAATGTCAGCATCTATGACGTCATCTCCCTTTCTTTGCGGCTGAACCTTAAATCGGCTAATCACCTCTTCCAGGGGAGTTTTGGGGTCGCTGACCACAATGGGCCGGTGGCAGTAGCGCAGGGGCCTGAAGTTGTCGGCCTCAAACAGGGCATCGCGTAAAAAGGCATCCGCATCCAGGGCAAATATTGCTTCCCCTTGCTCGTCGGTGATGATCACCCAGGCTCTGCCCGAGGCTTGAATGAGCCTTATGAATGGATCATCGACCTGATGCTGAAAGGGTGGGAAAAGGGGGCGGCTACCGTCAAAGGGCAGGCTGATGATGCTCTGGGGGTCGACACGCTCTCCCTCCTCAAGCATAGTCAGGTCATCTAAGGCCAGAAAGTTGAGGGCGCCCCGGCCCTCCATGGCGCTGATATCGCTCTCTTCTGCCCGGATGTGGAGGTTGAGCACCTCTTCCATATCACTCTCCTTGAAATAGTGGACAACTTCTCCTCCCAGCCAGGCATCAAGCACCATGGCAGCGGGTTTGGCCACCGGATAGAGGAGAATCTGGTAAAACTTCAGGGCCGGAGCTAAGGCCGAGGCCATCCGCATGGCATTTCGCGAAAAATAGGCCTGGGGCAGGATTTCACCGATCAGGGTGATAAATACCGTGGAAAAGAGAAAGGCCATGAGACCGGCCAGCATCGAATTGGAGAGCAGGGTGAGCAGGACGTTGATGCCGACATTGCCCCACAGGATGGTGGTCAGGAAAAAATTGCCATCATTGCGCATTTTGAGAATTTTGGCAGCTGCCTTGTTGCCATTGGCAACCTCCACCTTGAGGCGCATCTTGCTGATGCTGAAAAAGGCCAGGTTGAGGCCGGAAAACATGGCCGACTGAGAGATGCAGAACAGTATACCCAGCCAGATGGTCAAATCATGCATTTTTTCATATCCTCAAAACAGACAGGTTGGTTTTCAGTTCTTATGTTGCGCGGCAATGGGTGCCTTGAAGCGGCATCAAGGGTAAAGATTTCGAGGCCAAATTACGTTCCGGAGACCTCTTTACTGTTCTTTTCCCGGGGGCTGGTTTGCCTCACCAATAAGGTGAACATCCCGCTGAGGAAAAGGAATGGTCAAGCCTGCCGCCTCCACCTCTTCCTTCACCCTTTTATTCAGAGCCCAGAAGGTATGCCAGTAATCGTCGAGGCTGGCCCAGCCTCTGAGCTGCAGATTAACCGAACTGTCAGCCATGGCCACCACCATAACCTGGGGTGGTGGTTCCGGCAGGAATCTCGGTTCCGTAGCGCAGATATTCCGCAAAACCTCCAGGCCGGTATCAATGGAATCGCCATAGGAAATGGAGACAACCACATCCATGCGGCGCTTACCGTTGCGGGTGAAGTTTTTGATGGTATTGGCCCAGATGACCCCGTTGGGTGAAGAAACATAGATGCCGTCAAATGTTTCAAGGATGGTGGTAAACAAGTTAATTTCTTTGACTGTACCCATTACTGAGCCAAACTCGATAAAATCGCCCATCCGAAAGGGCCGGAGAATAAGAAGCATGGTGCCTGCGGCGATATTGCCCAGGGTATCCTTCAAGGCAAAGGCCACGGCCAGACCGGCAGCACCGAGCAGGGCAATGATGCTGGTGGTGTTTACGCCGAAAATGTCGAGAACGATAATGAGGCCTACCGCATAGACCAGATAGGTGGAAAGGGTACAGAAAATAGGGATCAGGGTGGCGTCAAGGCGCGTATTGGCCCGGAGAATAAAGCGGCAGATGGCCCTGGCCGCAAAAACACTGGCCACAAGGACGCCAATTGCCAGCAGGCAGTTGTAGCCGATGGTTAAAATGACATTTGCATAATTGTCCCAATATGTGCTGATTAGATCCTGCATTTCTCCTCCCCCGATATAACTGCAATGTGTCGCTGTCTGGTGTCAGACTAGCGGCAACGCTTTAATCTTATTTAATCTCCTCACCCGGGGACTGGTGGTAATGGGCAAAAAAACTATGCATGAGCCAGCCAATAACGATGCCGATTGCCAGAACAAAAAAGAGTAACAGGGCTCGGGACATGGCAAGAGACCAGAACAGGAAGCTTATTTCCACCACCGCGACATTCTGGACTACGAAAAGAACTATTATGCCGGTAAGGATCAGACTGAAGACAAGTTTAAGATGCATCATATACAGACTCCTTTCTCTTGTTTCGAGTTATTCAAGACAGCGCATTCTCATAACCAGTTTCTACGTTTGAAAAAACGAACCATAACCAAGGCAACCGCCAATAGTACCCCCCAGAAGATAAAATAGCTGTAGCGATAATGCAGTTCCGGCAGGTGTTCAAAATTGGTGCCGTAGATCCCGGCAATAAAGGTGAGGGGGATGAATATTGCCGAAAAAATGGTGAGCACTTTCATGATTTCGTTGAGACGGTTGCCCACCCCGGTATTGTAAATATTCAGATGATCAGAAAGCATTTCCCTGTAGGTATCAATGATCTCCACCGACTGGCTGGCGAGATCAAGAAGGTCTTTCAAGAACGGTATGGTTTGTTCCTGGATAAGATCTGAATCAAGCCGGCTCAGTTGCAGAAGAAACTCTTTTGCCGGACGGATCGATTTGCGCAGGTAGTTCATTTCACGCTTGTAGTCGTTGATTTTGGTCAGCACTTCCTGGGTCGGGCTTGCCAGGATTTCATCCTCGATATCTTCAATATGTTCGCCCAACTGTTCAATGATGAAGATATAATCGTCGACAATGGTGTCGAGCAATACATAGGCCAGATAATCGATACCAACTTTGCGGATCCTGCCCTTTTGTTTCCTGATTCGATTGCGAACCGGTTCAAAAATGTCAGCCGGCCTTTCGTGGAAGGTGATCAAGAAGGTTTTACCCAGAACGACACTTAACTGTTCACTGTGCATTTTCCCTTCAACTTCGTCATAGCGCATCATCTTAATTACAAAGAAGAGATAATCGTCGTACTCTTCCATCTTCGGACGCTGCCCGGTATTACTGATATCTTCGAGGACCAGGGGGTGAAGATCAAAAGCCGTGCCCACTGACTTGATCAGTTCGATATCGTGCAAGCCATAAATATTGAGCCAAGTGACGGTTGCTGTGTCCTTAAAGGGAATACCCTCTTTGATGTCCTGCAAATACTCTTCGCGAAGATTGTCCTGGTCGTAATCAATAACCCGGATGGTTGACTCCTGCATCTTCTGTTTGCCGATAAATACAGGCTCACCAGGAACTTGTCCCTGTGATGCCTCTTTGTTTTTCAAAAATCTTGCCAAAATGTCCTCCTCCAGAAAGTCAAGCATTGGCTTTTGCATACACAGCCAATTTAACGTGTCTAGCTATTCTGAAAACCCTTACTTAGCCTCTTTCTTGGCTTTCTTTGCAGCCTTTTTTTCTTTTTGCGTCATGGCCGGTTTCTTCTTATCCGCTTTAATGCTTTTCTGTTCTTTGCTCATGGTTTTGTTCCTGATAAATTGAGAGTTAATCTCAAGTCAACGGTTAAAGGTGTTAGATGTATGACCACAAATCTGTTGACTTTGACCGGTATCTTGCCAAGCAACTAACATATGCTTAATCCCTTTTGACTCCATGTGCCAATGAATGTGCTGCCGTCATAGAGATGTGGTGCAAGGCGATCGACAAGTTCGGGAAATGCACAGGGGGAGGTTCACTATCTATTAAACATTGTAAATGCGAAACAAGAGTCAAGCAAAAACTTCCCCCCCCTGGCAACGTCCAATGAGTCAATTCCGCAACAACCTGCGCTGTAAAAGGTTGCTGAGGTCACGGCGACCATCTACCACACAATGGACAAAAACATCTGTTTCGATAATCTGGTAAATGATACGATACGGTTTGTAATGAATTTCTAGAAATTCTCGAACATCAATCCTTGATAATTCTGGCGGGATATGCCCTCTCATGGGCTGGTTGTCTAAAGAGGTTATGGTTTCCTGAATATTATCAAAAAGTTTCGCAGCGTTGCCGGGAGAGTCCTTTGTTGCGACATATTGATAGATCTCGAAGATGTCTTCTTCAGCATCGGTGACAACAAAAACATCATACATCAATGCTGCTCCGCTTGATTCTTTTAGCAAGGTCAGAAAATGTCTGCTCAGCTGACTTGAATTTGCCATGCTGTAAACTTGCCTTACTTTGGGCTAACAATTTTAGCATGTTAAGGCTATCTTGGGTCTGCTCAAAGACATGGATATCTTGGACAACTACCTTTGCCTCTCCATGCTGGGTTATAATCATGGTTTCTTGTTTCTCTGTTATGTTACGGATAACCTCAGATGCATGGGCCTTGAGATAACTGATGGGTTTTATTGCTTGTGAGTATTTCATGTAAAGCCTCCTTTGACCTTAATATAGTCTTTTTGTTGGTCGTAGGCAACCCTGCGGTGTAATTTGATGAAGATAAGGTTATTGAAGCTCTGGCCATTGTCCATGCAGAGTTGGTACTCATTCATCCCTTTAGAGAGGGTAATGGTCGGCTGGCAAGACTGCTGGCAATTCTGATGGGGCTTCAGGCTGGTTTGCCACCACTTAATTTGAGCAGGATAAAAGGGACTAAGAAGCAGGCTTATTTCGAAGCCCAAAAGGGGGCAGGGTGAAATTAAACCTCTACTTTTCGCCACCTACAGGGTGGCCTCTCTTTTTTGCTCTATTCGTTCTCGAAATTTAGTTAATCAAAATTTACTTATTACAAGCCTGCGTCTTACCAAGACGTGGAGCAAAATTTAATTTTAATCCGACCCCTTTATTGTTTAGTGATCGGATTTTCAAGGTTCATCGCCCTGGCCTCTTGCTCTGCTCAGGAGCGGCGGTACTCGGTTTTTGAGCATTTCGGGCAGGGCGGGAGGCGACCGGGCTTGTGTAGATGGATTTCTGCTCCGCAGTTTGTACAGGTGAAAGCCCCGCCATGGGTCACCTCTCCGGTCTTATAGAGCAATGATGTGCCGAGTTTGTCACTCAGGCTCTTGCTCCATTCGCTCAATCCCCGGGTCACATTAGAGAGGAAGGCACCGCCCTTGTCGAGAGAGAGGTCCTTGATGTATTCTGTCTCGTTAGCAATGTCCCGCCAGAGGGCACCGCCCTTATTCTGTAGTCTCTGAAAATCTTGACGGGTTTCCTCGATGTTCTTGTCAACTTTGGGTTTTATCTGGCTGAGAGAGGAGACGATATCTTTTTTCAGGGCGTCATTGGCCCGGGAGATTGCCTCTTTTGAGTGTGCCCCCCTTTCTTTAAGGTCGGCCATTCCCTTTTCCATGGCATGGCTGATAGACTCGGTGTTGATTTTTTCATTCAATTCGCCGAAGGTTTTGCTGAGATGGCGGCGCAATTTCTCATAGGCGGCCAACTCCTTTTTGCTTTCTTGTTCCTCTTTTTTTTCATCTGGCATGGATGTTCCCCCTGGTTAAAGAAAATGGTTGTTTTGCACCTTGAATCTTGTTGCTAACTGATGGTATCAGGTCTTGGCAAACTTTGTATAGCAAGTTTTATACGGGCGTCTGGACGCTGCCAAGAGGGCAGGCTTGGATAGCGTATTGTCATGGTAGATGCTGGCGGGGGTTATGTCGGTCTGGACTCCTCGTTATCATTATTCTTCATGCGTCCTTCTCCTCATCGCTCTGGCTAAATTCCTGCAGGGTGGTGGCATAATGGAGCAGGGTGGCCTCTACCCGATTATTGACTGATGCGTCCGGAAAGTCTCCCTCTTGATTCCGCTCCCCGGCCGGGTGGCCGGTGAGTAATTCCATAGCCTCGTCCACCCGGTCCACCGCTGTCACTGTAAACTGGCCGTCTGCCATGGCGGTGACTACCTCTTCCTTGAGCATGAGATGGCGAATATTACTGGCCGGGATGATCACCCCCTGACTACCGGTGAGTTTGCGTTCAGCACAGAGGTCAAAGAAACCTTCAATCTTCTCATTGACCCCGCCGATGGCCTGCACCTCTCCCTGCTGGCTCATGGAACCGGTGATGGCCAGATCCTGGCGGAGGGGAAGCCCCGACAGGGCCGAGAGCAATACACATAACTCGGCACAGGAGGCGCTGTCCCCCTCAACACCGCCGTATGACTGTTCAAAGACCAGGGTGGCCTGCAGGCTGAGGGGGATTTTGCGGGCATAACGGGCCGCCAGGAAACCGGAGAGGATCATGACCCCCTTGGAGTGAATGGGGCCGCCCAGCTCCACCTCCCGCTCGATATCAATGATCTTGCCGCGCCCCGGCCTGGTCAGGGCCGTGATCCGGCTGGGACAACCAAAGGAGTCCCGCCCCAGCATAAGGACTGACAGTCCGTTCACCTGACCCACCTTGCTGGACTGGGTCTCAATATGGCGGATGTTCTGGACCATGGATTCAAAGACCCGGTCCTGGATCCGCCCGCCCCGTCGCTTGGCGGCCTTGATGGCCGCCTCAATATCATCACGATCAATACAGGTCTTGCCCTCCCTGCGGGCCAGGAAATCCGCCTCCTGCATCAGATTGGCTGAATCACGAACCCGCAGGGAGAGTTTGTCCCGGTCACTGGCCTCCCGGCTCGCCTGTTCAATGACCCGGGCCACGGCGCGACAGTGGAGGGGCAATAGTTTATTCTCCTTTACCAGACGGGCAATGAGGGTACCATAGAGGGTCTGGCTCTCATCGCTGCGGACCATGTCATGCTCAAAATCGGCTTGCACCTTGAAGAGGTCAGCGAATTCCGGATCATAGGCGTTGAGCAGATAATAGATGATCGGCTCACCAATAAGCACCACCTTGATGTCAAGCTCAATAGGCTCCGGCTCCAGGGATGTGGTGCTGATAAGCCCCAATAGCCGCTCCACCGGTTCGATATGGATCTTGCGGGAACGCAGGGTCCGTTTGAGTCCCTCATAGGCAAAGGGCTGCATCAATAAACGGCGGGCGTCCACAATTAAATAGCCGCTGTTGGCCTGGTGCAGGGCACCGGGTTTGATCATGGTGAAGTTGGTGGTGAGAACCCCCATCCTGGCCTGATGTTCGATACGGCCATGTAGGTTCTGGTAGGTGGGCAGATCCTCATAGACCACCGGCGCGCCCGGGCCATTGTCATGAGTGATAAGGACATTGACCTGAAACTGGTCAAAGGAGGGCGCCCGATTGCCGCCAAGGGTCAGAATTAACGGGTTCTGCCCCTCCTGCTCGTCAAGAAAGTCATCCACCCGCTCGGTAATATCCTCCTCAACGTTTTCCAGGTAGGACATAAGCTTGGCATTATCCTGATACTTGTTCTTCAGGGTGGCGATGAGGGGAGAAACCGCCTGTTTGGCCGTCGCCTTTTTCAGGGTGCGCCGTTTTTCCTCGGTCTCCCGCTTCCAGATGCTTACCTGGCGGATGATCTCCTGCAGCTCAAGGTGCAGTTTTTCAATGATATTTTCTATCTTCACTTTGACCCTGTCCGGGAGTTTGCGAAATTCATCCATGTTGAGGGGTTCGCCATTGCCATCCATGGGAGCAAACCGGAAACCATGCTCACTGCGTATCACGGCAATCGACTGGTCCTTGGCCTTCTTTTCCATATCATGATAGAGGATGTCTATCTTCTGGCTCAATGACTCTGTAAAACCAGTCTCCCTGGCTCGGTAATCATCCCCCTCAAAGATAGCCGGGATGGTGGTCTTTAAGGTGTCGATGAGTTCAAACATCTCCTGCTGCAACACCTGTCCCTGGCCCGGCGGTAGCTCGACGGCCAGCGGTTTATGGGGCTGGTGGAAATTATGGAGATAGCACCAGTCATTTTGGGGTGGATCCTGGCTCGCCTTCTTGTTGATAAAGGACTGGACAACGCTATGGCGGCCGGAACCCTCCGGGCCAAGGACAAACAGGTTGAAGCCCTGGCTGGCCATGCCGATGCTGAAGTCAACCGCCTCCATGGCGCGCTCCTGGCCGATGAAACGACCCAGCGTTTCCACCTC
>JAQIBE010000279.1 GCA_027859235.1 Desulfobulbaceae bacterium | reverse complement strand
CGTAACTCCTGCCAGGCGATGAAGGCAAGTTCCGGTTTATTATTCTTTTCATAGACCTGGGCAAGGAGTGGATACGCCTCTTGCGCTATGGCTGGATTTTTCCGTAAGCCATTGAGAAGCTCCTCCGCCTCAGCGTACCGTTCAGCTTTATACAGAAATTTGGCATAATCAAGATTGAAGGCATACGCCTCATTCTCATTCAGCTGTGTTTTTAGAACATTTTTCTTGTCCCAATTTTGTTGAGCCAGCGACTCTTCAATACGACTATCAAGAACATTCTGTTTATCGGTGAGCACACAACTGCAGAGCGCAAGGAGTAACGGTAAAAAAAGAAATGTTTTTCTCATGAGTTCAGCATCCTCACGAGGTTCACCATCTGCTCGCCAACCAGAATCATAACATAAGGCGCAAGGAAGAAAGGGAGGATGACTAACGCCATCTTGGCAGAGAGCTTCCCCGCCTTTTCCTCCATCTGCTGTTCACGCATATTGTAGACCCGTTTTGAAAAGTCGGACAGTGAATTTAAGATGGAGCTTCCCATCCGTTCATTCTGAATGAGGACGTTGACAAGGTATTGCATTTCATCGGTGGAATTGCGTTGACCAAGTTGCGTAAATGCCTCCGTGCGGTTCATGCCTGTCTGGATCTGGTCAAAAACAAATTCAAATTCCCTGCATATTTCCGGGTGAATATCCCCTAACTCCTCAACTACTCTTTTCACACTGACAAGCCAGCTCAGCCCTGCCGACATGCTGATGTTGCAGAGATCAATAAAGTCGGGCAGGGCCAGGGTGATTTTCTGCAAGCGGCGAATGGCTAAAAATTTAAGGGTATACTCGGGCAGGAAAATAAAGGGAACTCCAATAACCAGGATCATCTGTGGTTGAATAGCGCCTGTTGACCAGAGGTGGATGGCATAGAGCAGGGATAGAATGATGAGGTTGTATTTGCTGAAATAATAATAGCCTATATGTTTTTCCGCGCGGAGACCGGCCTGGCTGAGAAGAGTAATGATCCGACTGAGTTCTTTACCCGGTGGGGGTGCCATGGCGAGGCCAAGGGCTGCAGGGATAGTTAAACTATCTTTCTCCTGTTGTTCTGATTTTTCATACTGAGTCGGGTTTAAAATGGCAATGATGCGTTTCTTCTGCAGGGAATAGTCCAGTCTTCTTTGCAAACGAAAGAAGAGGAGCGCACCTCCGCCCGCACCAGCTAAGGCGGTTAAAATGAGTATGATCGGCAGGCTGCTCATTAGAAACGTATCCTCATCATATATTTCAAGAGAATAATCCCTGCAAAGATGAGGGATAGAGACCATTGGAAAATTGCCAGTCCTGTGGGGTCATGCAGAAAGAACTCGAGTGATTCCCGTTTGAAAAAATAACGATAGCCAATATAGGTCAGGGGTAAGCCGCCGATAAAAATGGCGGTGAATTTTGACTCTGCGGTGAGGGATTTCAGCTTCCCTTGGAAAAACGAGCGGCGCCGCATTAAGGTTGAGAGTTGATCGAGTATCTGTACTAAGCGCCCCCCTGTTTCCCGTTGAATAATGAGGGCCATGACCAGGTAATGCACCTCTTGAATGGGTACACGGTTTCTAAAGGCAGTGAGGACATCGATATAGGGTACACCCAGGCTGATCTGGCGCGTCATGATTTTGAATTCCCCTGAGATGGGGGCTGAAAAGTCAGAACCAATCATCTTCATTGCCTGGTCGATGGAATTTCCTGATTCAAGGGAGCGGACCATTGATTCAATGGCATCAGGGAATTGGCGGATGAACTCATTTTTTCTTTTCTGAATCTTATAAAAGAGAAATCCCGGCAGGATAAGCGGGGCAATAAAGAGCAGAAGCTGCGCCTTGGGCACGAGTGGTACCTGCAGAAGCAAAAGGGTTATAACCACAAGGAGAACAGCGCATTGCAGAACAATGAGCTGGCCGGCCCTCCTGGTTGGGATACCTGTTTGCTCCATATATTTACGGATAAGGGCAGATAAAGATGTGACGAGAGGAAGTTCCTCCACGGTCTGTACCTCTTGAGTAATGCCTATTCTGTTTTTAAGCTGCTCAAGTTCGCCATTATACTTCAACCTTCTGCTCCGGAGTTGATAGGTCAGGAAGAAGACAAATGGCAGGATAACCATGATGTATATGCCGATATTCCCCATGCTTACACTTCCACCCGGCAGTTGAAGAGTGCAGCCATCTCGGGGCTTTTATTGGTGGCTAAACTCTTCGTGGCTGGTCGAACTCCTGTTGCAAAATAAGCACCTATCCTGCCATTTCGGGGCGTCTCATACCCTTCGTAGGCAAAGATCTCCTGCATAACGATATTATCTTCCTCAATACCTGTCAGTTCGGTGATGGAGATAACCCGTCGAACGCCATCGTCACCGCGGTCAATGTGGATGATCAGATCAAGGGCCGAAACGATTTGCCGGCGGATAGATCCTCCTGCCAGGTTAACCCCGGAGAGGTTGATCATGAGTTCCAGTCTGGAAATGGAATCACGCGGGGTATTGGCATGCACGGTGGCAAGGGAGCCGTCATGCCCCGTATTCATGGCCTGAAGCATATCGAGCACCTCTCCTCCGCGGATCTCGCCTATGATGATACGATCCGGACGCATACGCAGGGCATTCTTTAATAGATCCCGTTGGGTAAATTCACCCACGCCTTCCGCATTGGCAGGGCGTGATTCCAAGCGCACCACATGCCGCTGCTGCAAACGAAGCTCGGCGCTATCTTCAATGGTGACAATACGTTCGTCATCAGGGATGAGGCCTGAGAGCATATTTAATGTTGTGGTCTTGCCTGAACCTGTGCCGCCGCAGATGAGGATGTTCAATTTGGACTTAATGGCAATATTTAAGAATTGATACATGGGTTCCACCAGACAACCCATGACAATTAAGTCCTTAATCCGTAGAGGGTGGTCTGGAAATTTCCGAATGGAAACGGTAATGCCGTCCACAGCAAGTGGCGGGATGATGATGTTAATCCGCGACCCGTCCGGGAGCCTTGCATCCACCACGGGTGAGGCCTCATCCACCCGCCGCCCGGCAGTATAGAGCATGCGCTCAACCTTGTTGCGGAGATGATCTTCACTGATAAAGGATACATCCGTGGGTTCAATTTTACCGTTTCGTTCAACATAGATACTCTTGTGACCGTTGATGAGAATATCGGTAATGGTTGGATCGGCCAGGAGAAATTCCAGGGGGCCAAGTCCATAAATCTCATCAAGGAGTTCAGAGCCCAGGAGTCGAACTTCGTTGTGGGCGAGGTGATGGCCGATTTCTTTTGCCACCTCGCGAACCAATGCTTCAATGCGCGGAGCCAAGTCGGACCTGGTTTCCTCTGAGTCAGGCCGGTAAAAGGCAGAGTCATCGGCGGCTCTCTTTTGACAATTCTCTTTAATGGTCCGTATTTTTGAAACTTCACCAAAATTATAGGATGATGGTTTTGGCTGAAGTTTCTTTTTGCTGCTGATGAGCGGAGCTGACCCCTGGGGGCCGGTCTGTATTTTTTGGCGCAGTCGGTCGTGGAGAACCATGGTTTACTTCCCTCCTGCTGTCAGTGGCGTACGCCCGGCAAAGAGATTGCTGAACCAACCTGTTTTTTCTTCCTGTTGTATTGTTGAAATATGATCTGCCCCCCGGTCGTCTTGAAGAAGATACGTTGCAATGGCTTTAAGCTGGGCATTGGCAATGGAGTCAGGGGCAAAATCGTTAAGCAGTTGGCCCTGCTGCAGGGCTTCGAGACAGGTAATGTAATCATTGTTTATTTCTGCTGCCACAGGCACATTCAAGGCGGAGAGAAGATCATCCATAACAGCGGAGTTGGTGGATGTCTTACGGTTTAAAATGAGCTTTTGCCGGGTATCTGGATAGCCCAGTTGCAGACAGGTGTCATTGGCAACCCGTATAGCACGCATGGAGGATAGGGATGGTTCTGCCACAAGGAAAATGTGGTCGGAACTGTCAAGACAGGCAATGGTGACAGGGCTTAGGTCTGATGCACAATCAACAATAATATGATTGAAATACCGTTTGAGCACGGAGAATACCATCTTGATATTGGCATCGGTAATGGATTCCAATTCCTCAAGTTTAGGAGGCAAGCCGAGATAGCTGAGTCCTGAGGCGTGACGGGCCAGGGCATTTTTTAACAATCCTTCATCGAGACGGTTAATGTTTAAGATGAAATCATTGAGAGAGTAGGATTCTTTATTATCATGCTCAATATATAGTGAGGTGTCGCCAAGGGGCATGTTCAAATCAACAAGTACGGTTGAGCCGCCGGATTTTAAGGCGAGATGTTGAGCAACATTCACCGCAATGGTGGTACAGCCTACACCGCCTTTCAAGCTGAAGAATGTGGAAATTTCACCGCTGTAGCTTCCCTGGGAGTATCGCTGCCCACGCTGGAGGATTGACAAGATGTCCGGGAGATCGTCCGGGGCTTCGATGAACCCCTGTGCCCCTAAACGGCTGGCACGAAGTAAGGCATCACCATCCCGTTTATCGATGATCATAAATACAGGGACATCACCGACAATATCCCGTACGCCGGGTATGGTGGC
This sequence comes from Desulfobulbaceae bacterium, assembly GCA_027859235.1. Classification (GTDB taxonomy): domain Bacteria; phylum Desulfobacterota; class Desulfobulbia; order Desulfobulbales; family SURF-16; genus JAJRUT01. Next base: position 1,486 of record JAQIBE010000279.1, on the reverse strand, counting down.
GATGGCTTGTTCTGTGTCAATGCCAATGGCCTCGATCAGAACGAGGTCGGCATTGCCACTCCATCGGCTTGAGCTGATTTCTTCATGGATGAGGTCATAACTCAGAGAAAGATTCTTTTCAACCTCTGCAAAGAGTTCGCCATTATTACCAATATATAGCGCCTTCTTTCGGGAACCAGTTAATGTTTCATGTGCTCTATCCATTAGGGCATCTCCAGACCAGCAGTGCCAAGTAATGCATAGGCTGCCTTTTCATTGGTTCTTGCAACCACCTTGCCCAGGAGAAAGGCATTAAAGACAGATGGTGTTGTTAACTGTTCCCCCGGGAGTCTTATTTCTTCACCAGCGGGGATGGGGTTGACTAAACGGGGGGTAACAACAATAGCTAGTTCTGTCTGATTCTTTTCATAGGTGGATGATCTGAATAAGGCCCCGAGAATGGGAATGTCGCCAAGGAGTGGAATTTTATTAACGAGGGAGCGTATATCTTCCTGTAATAGGCCGCTGACCATGAAGCTCTCTCCATCGCGAAGTTGAATTGATGTTTCTGTGTTACGTACGCGTAATCCTGGAATGTTAAGAACACTGTTTGCCCAATCTAGGTTGGAGACTTCCTGCTCCAGGCTGATATGGATATTACCGTTTTCAAGCACATCCGGGGTGAATGCGAGTAGCACACCATATTTTTTGAACTCAACATCGGTACCATCATCAGAGGTGGTTGAAATTGCAAATTCACCGCCGGCATGGAAACGGGCTGATTGCCCTGATTCAACCACTAGGGTTGGCTGGGCGAGTATCTTTGCCAGATGATGGCCTTCCATCAGGGAGAGAACGCCTGAATAATCAATTCCGGAGAAGTTAACACCAACTTGAAAAGCATTATCCTTTGCTGCGCCAATCATTTGTCCTGTAACAGTGCCGCCTTCAATACTTTCGATACCAGGGATACCGATGGCGAGATTGGTGAGAAGGTCGGAACCCGGGGCAAGCATATTCCATCCATGGTCACCACCAAAGATATTTACGCCAATTGACATGGGGTTTCCCTTGATAACCTCTGCCACACGAACAAAGAGTTGTACCTGTTGGGTGCCTGCAATGGAGAGGAGATTGATGACCTTATACTCAAGGGCGGTAAACAATTTCTCCAGTCGTTCGCCGCGCCCTTTGGAGGGTACGGTCCCCTGCAGGATTAATTGACCAATATTGTCACCCTTCGTTGGGGTGAGGACGAAGGTAACCGTACCCTCAGGACATATTTGCTCAAGGAGTTCAGAAACTTTACGTTTTCTGACATTTTCAATTTCGACATTGACCATATATTCAGCGCTGTAGCCATTATTGTCCCAGATCTTAACTATGGTTTTGCCAATTTTAAGACCACGAAAGGCAAGTTTAGAGGCTGAGAATTTTTTGACTTCAATAATGTCGGGGCTCACCACCTGAACATTGGTGTTCTTGTTTTTAACGATATCGACAATAT
>JAQIBE010000084.1 GCA_027859235.1 Desulfobulbaceae bacterium | reverse complement strand
TGCCGGAGGTGGCGCAGACCATTATCATAACCCGGCGGGCGGGGCGAACCCCCATGCCGGAAAAAGAGGATCTGGTGAGTCTTGCCGCTCATCAGGCCACCATGCTCATTTTACTCAGTGTAAATATGATTGATGATGTGGTGCATGATCTCCTTGAGGGTGGTTATTCGCAGGAAACTCCCGTGGCTGTGGTGGAGAAGGTGAGCTGGCCTGAAGAACGGCAGCTGCGCGGCACCCTGGCCACCATTGCTCAGCAGGTTGCGGAGGCCGGCATAACCCGTACGGCCATTATTGCGGTGGGTGAGGTGCTGGCTGACGCGCCACCGCCCGCCCTGTCAAAACTATACGATAAACATTTCAGTCATGGGTATCGGGACAGTAAAGGGTAAGGTGTGAGGTGTTAGGGGTTGGGTGGTCTGCACCGACTCATTTTGCCCATTCAACTTCTTAGGTCTCACTGGGGAAATATGAAAATTGCAATCATGGCCATAACCCGGGGCGGCCGGGACTTAGCTGCAAGGCTTGCAGCGCAGCTTCCCAACGCAACCCTGCTGACCGGAAAGGGTGTGAGTGCGAATCTTGCGCATAATTGGCAGTCTTTTGGTGGGTTTATCTGTGTTATGGCTACCGGAATTGTGGTGCGCTCCATTGCCCCTCTGCTGGTGGATAAGCGTACTGATCCATGTGTGGTGGTGGTGGATGAGAAGGGGCACCATGCCATTAGTTTACTCTCCGGCCATCTGGGCGGCGGTAATGAGCTGGCCCTGCAGGTGGCATCAATTCTCGGGGGTGAACCGGTGATTACCACTGCTTCGGATACCCTGGGGCTGGTGGCGCTTGATGTGTGGGCGCGGGGGCAGCATCTTGTTGCCAGCCGCGCGGATATGACAAAGGGTAGTGGTCTGTTGGTGAATAAGGGCGAGTTGCTGGTGTATGCGGAGTGTGAGGTTGCGTCCCTTCCCCCCGGACTAGTGCAGACCCGGAGTAGAGACGAGGCCGATCTCATCATTTCCAACAAGACCTGCTACCCTGATCGTCTTGTCCTCTGTCCGCAGAATCTGGTGGTGGGCACGGGGTGTAACCGTGGCACGCCGGTTCAGGAATTCAGCCAGGCAATGGCAGAGCTTTTCAGGGATCTTGGTCTCAATGTTTCGGCCGTTCGTAATCTGGCCTCCATTGACCAGAAGAATGATGAGGCCGGCCTCTTAGGCTTTGCTGAGCAGGGGGAATGGCCGCTTGATTTCTTTAATAAGGAGGCCATTAATCAGGTTAGCAATGTGGATGTTTCTCCCGCAGCCATGCAGGCGGTAGGGGCCATTGGTGTCGCAGAACCCTGTGCCCTGTTAAGTGCCATGAATAAACAACCTGAAATCCGTGTGAATCTGTGTTCATCCGTGGTTCAAGAAAATATAAAACTCATAAGCAGGAAACGCAAATGGCAGAACATAACAATGGCAGTGGCCGAAAGACCCTTTACGTTGTCGGCACAGGGACTGGCTCGTTAAAACATATGACGCCTGCTGCAGGTGAGGCGCTTGAGGCGGCGGATGTTATTGTCGGGTATCAGACCTATCTGGATCTTATTCCGGGTTATCTTGAGGGCAAAGAGGTCCTGTCCTCCCAGATGATGAAGGAGGTGGATCGCTGTCGGAAAGCCCTTGAGCTGGTCCAGGGGGGGAAGACGGTTGCCCTGGTCTGCGGTGGTGATCCAGGCATCTATGCCATGGCTGGTCTTGTCTTTGAGATCGCCAAAGAACATGGTTTTGATTGCAATATCGAGATCATCCCGGGTATTGCTGCGGTGAATGGTTGCGCGGCAAGGCTGGGTGCGCCGCTCATGCATGATTTTGCCGTCATTAGTCTCTCTGATCTGCTGACCCCCATGGATCTTATTGAGAAACGGCTTGAGGCGGCTGCCAGTGCCGATTTTGTCCTGGCGATCTATAACCCGAAGTCAAAGAGACGCACGGCCCAGATTGTCCGCGCCCGTGAAATTCTTCTGAAGTACCGTGATCCAGAGACCCCGGTGGGTATTGTCACGGCGGCAACACGGGAGAATGAAACCATCGTCCTCACCACTCTGCAGGATATGCTTGAATGCGCAATCGGCATGCAGTCCACCGTTATGGTGGGGAACTCCCAGACCTATATCTGGAATGAGAAGATGGTGACCCCGCGGGGGTATGCCGGCAAGTATGAGTTGTAGTTCTTCCTGCTGTTGTGTTGTATGTGTTGCAGATTGGGGCGGTGACAGCGGATGTGTCACCGCCCCAGTTTCGTTTTCCGGTGCAGCTGTTTAAAATAAGCGGCCATTCACCAGGAAGTGCACATAGATGCTTGCTCCATAGCCCAGGGCAATAACAGGGGTCCATTTCAGGTGGCCGCCAAAGGTGTACATCCCGCGGGACTGACCCATGAGGTCCACGCCTGCGGCAGAGCCGATGGAGAGCATGGAGCCGCCAACACCGGCGGTGAGGGTGGCGAGGAGCCATTGGCCCTGGGACATCTCAGGACCCATGGAGAGTACGGCAAACATCACCGGAATATTATCAACAATGGCGGAAATAAAGCCCACCATGATATTGGCGTATGTGGCGCCCCAGCCTGTATACATCATCTCTGAGACCAATGCCAGGTAGCCGATGAAGCCCAGCCCGCCGACACAGAGGATAACCCCGTAGAAAAAGATGAGGGTGTCCCACTCGGCCCGGGCAATACCTCTAAATACATCAAAGGGAACAACGTCACCCAGTTCTTCACCTTCCTGGCTCCGTCTTTGCCGGAATCGTTCCCCTGCCGTGTTATG
>JAQIBE010000202.1 GCA_027859235.1 Desulfobulbaceae bacterium | reverse complement strand
TTCATCTTTTTATAATTCTACTATGAATATAACAATGATTGGTACAGGCTATGTCGGTCTGGTCAGTGGCGCCTGCTTTGCGGAGTTCGGCCATAATGTCATCTGCATGGATAAGGATGATGCCAAGATCGAACGCTTGCGGGGTGGCAAGATTCCGATCTATGAGCCTGGTCTCGATGCCCTTGTTAAAAAGAATATTGACGACGGCCGGCTGAGTTTTACCACCGATCTTGCAGCCTCGGTTGCCGAAGCCAAGGCGGTCTTTATATCCGTTGGCACCCCGTCCTCCCGTCGTGGTGACGGTTATGCCGATCTGAGCTATATTTATGCGGCGGCCCGAGAGCTTGCCGTCTGCCTCAAGAACTATACCGTGATTGTGGATAAAAGCACTGTGCCGGTGGGTACGGCCCGCCAGGTAAAGCGGGTTATCAGCGAAACCAACCCTGATGCCGATTTTGATGTGGCCTCAAATCCTGAGTTCCTTAGAGAGGGGGCGGCCATCAATGATTTCATGCGGCCTGACCGGGTTGTCCTCGGTACAGATTCCGACCGGGCTTTGAAGATTCTCAAGGAGATCTATAATCCCCTCTACCTGATCTCGACTCCCCTTGTCACCACCAGTCTGGAAACCGCTGAACTCATTAAGTATGCCGCCAATGCCTTTCTTGCTGTGAAGATCAGCTTCATTAATGAGATGGCCAATCTCTGTGAGTCTGTGGATGCCGATGTGATTGACCTGGCCAAGGGTATGGGGCTGGATGGACGGATTGGCAGCAAGTTTCTCCATCCCGGGCCTGGTTACGGCGGATCATGCTTTCCCAAGGATACCTTGGCGTTGCTCCGTATTGCCCAGGAAAACGGGGTTGCCGCCCGGCTTGTTGAAGCCGGAGTCGAGGCAAACAACTCTCAGAAGGCCAGGATGGTTAAGAAAATCAGGGATGCCCTGGGCGGCAGCGAGACGGGCAAGACCATTGGCGTACTGGGGTTGACCTTCAAACCGGAAACAGATGATCTCCGCGATGCCCCGGCCCTGTCCATTCTGCCGCCCCTCTTTGAGAAAGGGGCCAAAATCCAGGTCCATGATCCCCAGGGCATGGCTGAATTCAAGGAACTATGTCCTGAATTCACCTATGTGAACAATAGCTATGAAGCTGCCATTGGGGCCGATGCCCTGGTGCTGATGACCGAGTGGAACCAGTACCGCGCCCTTGATCTTGATAGACTCAAGTCAGTTATGAAAACCCCGGTCTTCATTGATCTGCGTAATGTATATGATCCTGCAAAAATGAAAGAAGCGGGTTTTCAATACTTCGGGGTGGGGCGAAATTAATGATTTATGAATGACTTAAGAGCGTCCCTGAATATTTTGTCGTTATGCTCATACTATGTCGAGTGTTTGTCGACATAGTATGTTTAGTATGCTAGATTGTATGGTGAAGGAATTGTAAATTCATCCTGGAGTCAATCATGCAACCTTTTAATTTGAAAGAAAAAATTCCTCAAGAGGAGTTTGATTATCAAACTCTGTCCGGTGTATTGGCTGCCTACACTGCTCCCAGGGATAAGATCACCTCCCTGATTAAGCAGGGTGTAATTATTCGGGTAAAAAAGGGGATCTATGTTTTTGGGAAAGCGTGGAGGCGGCATCCCTACTCTCTCGAGACACTTGCCAACTTGATATATGGGCCATCGTATATTTCCCTTGAATATGCTTTACAATTTTATGGGTTGATCCCGGAACAGGTTCGGACTGTGACGTCTGTTACTACAGGTCGCTCACGGCGTTTTTCTACTCCTGTCGGAGATTTCAGTTATTGGAAGATTCCCATGACGGCATTTGCTTCCGGTATGGATTTATGGCAGAATGCAGCGGGTGGTGCATACCTGATAGCTGTTCCTGAAAAGGCACTGACCGATAAGATTCAAAGTGAGCGGGGACTGCCAATACGGTCTAGAGAAGACGTTGAAAGGTACCTTGTTGAAAATTTGCGCATGGATATCGACGATCTTTCTCCGTTGAGTGCCAAGCGAATTGAAGAATATGCCGTGCTGTACCGCTCGCAAAAAGCAAGAAGCCTGGCGGCCTTTATCCGATATATAGCGACGCCGTCCCGGTAATTGTTATGAGTTTATCAACAATAAGAGAGGTCCTGGTGCAAGATGCGGTAAAAACAATGCTGGCAAGGTATGACTGTCAAAGTACAGCGGAGTATACCAATGCGCTTCAGGAAATCTTGCAGGAGATCGTCCTGCTTGGTTTATGGCGAAGCAAGTTTTTTGAGCACGGCGCGTTTTACGGTGGAACTGCTCTGCGTATTCTATATGGCCTTAACCGTTTTTCAGAAGATCTTGACTTCTCATTATTACGTTCAAATAAAAACTTTCAACTGTCCAAATATCTTGTAGCTCTTGAGAAGGAGCTCTCTGCCTTTGGCTTCCAGGTGACAGTTGAACAAAAAAACAAGTCATGGTCATCTGCCGTACAGTCTGCGTTTCTTAAAACAGAAACAGCTGGCGCATTGTTGGTCATTACAGCCGATGAGAGAATTTCCCATGCTATACCGGCAGGAAAACTACTTAAGATTAAGCTGGAGCTGGACACGGAGCCCCCGTCAGGATTTAATACGGAGACGAAATATCTCCTTCGCCCTATATCATTTGGTGTGCGAACCTATGCGCTGCCTGATTTGTTTGCGGGGAAAATGCATGCCATCCTGTGCAGGCAATGGAAGAACAGGGTTAAAGGAAGGGACTGGTATGACCTGGTATGGTATGTCGCCAATTATCCACAGTTGCATTTGGACCATCTGGAGGAAAGGATGCGGCAAAGCGGGCATTGGCAACAAAAAGGAACGCTTGGGAAAGGTGAACTGGCTGATCTGTTGTCAAATGCAATTGGGACATTGGATATTGAGCAGGCAAAAAAAGATGTTATTCCTTTCATAAAAGATACAGGTACTCTGAATGTCTGGTCGAGGGAGTTTTTCCAGGATATTTGTTCAAGGATAGAGGGAGTATAGAATATTTTTGAAGATTAGAAAAAAGATGAAAAGATGGGTACCGTGACTGCGATATTGGTATTTGAGAGCATGCCTGGCGCTGGTAGTCGGAAAATCCAAAGGGGCCAAAATCCAGGCCCATGATCCCCAGGGCATGGCTGAATTAAAGGAGCTATGTCCTGAATTCACCTACGTGAACAATAGTTATGAAGCTGCCATTAGGGCCGATGCCCTGGTGCTGATGACCGAGTGGAACCAGTATCGTGCCTTAGATCTTGATAGACTCAGGTCAGTTATGAAAACCCCGGTCTTCATCGATCTGCGCAATGTGTATGATCCTGTAAAAATGAAAGAAGCGGGGTTTCAATACTTCGGGGTGGGGCGAAATTAATGCCACGTCAATAGTGAGTTTTTTGCTAAAAATAACTTTGACAAATAATTGTGTCGTGGCCAGTCCTGCAAGATAAATTTGCAAACCAGACATATTATTGGTACACCCCTAACTTTTTGAAAGAAGTAAACTACTACAGTACCTTTGCTCTCATCTTTATACGCTGTGGATGCTAAAAAACTATGTCTAATCTCCCAAATCATCAGCGAATCGTCATCACCGGTGTCGGTTTAACTTCACCTAATGCCTCTAACTTGTTAGAATTTCGCAAAAAACTCCTTGCCGGGCAGAGTGAGATAACAACCGTCAAACCCCGTTATATGGATCCAGCTCCTGCTGGAATTTGCACCTTTGATGAAACGCGGTATCGGAAGAAGAAAGAAAACAAACGGGGAACCAGAGCAGGGTGTATCTCTGTCTATTGCGCCAATGAGGCCATCAACGATGCCAACATTGATTTCAGTGAATATGACAGAGCAAAGACCGGTGTCTATATTGGCCTCACTGAGCACGGCTCCGTTGAGACGGAAAACGAAGTCTATAATATATCCAATTTTGACTATAATACCGATTATTGGACTCATCATCACAACCCGCGGACAGTTTTAAATAACCCTGCCGGGGAAGTGACCATGAATCTGGGCATTACCGGCCCCCATTATTCAGTTGGTGCCGCCTGTGCTGCTGGTAATGCCGCGATCATTCAAGGGGTGCAGATGCTGCGTCTCGGTGAAGTTGATCTGGCTCTCTGCGGTGGTATTTCTGAATGTGTCGGTTCATTTGGTATCTTTGCAAGCTTCAAGGCCCAGGGCGCCCTTGCTGAGCATGAAGATCCCAAGAAGGCCTCTCGCCCGTTTGATCGGGACCGGAATGGCATCGTGATTTCTGAAGGTGGCTGTATCTATGTTCTCGAGCGGCTGGATAAGGCCTTAGAGCGTGGAGCAACCATTTATGCGGAAATTGCCGGTTATGCCATGAATTCTGACGCCAAGGATTTTGTCCTGCCTTACGGGCCACGACAGGCGGAGTGTGTTGAGCTCGCCCTTGAACGTGCCGGGATGCAGCCCCAGGATGTTACGATTATCAATACCCATGCCACAGGGACAAAACAGGGTGATGTGGAGGAATGCAAGGCGTTGCGCCAGGTTTTCTCTGATTGCCCTGACACCTATATCAATAATACCAAGAGCCATATCGGCCATGCCATGGGTGCGGCCGGTGTGCTTGAGCTTGCCGGCAATCTGCCTTCGTTTACTGATAATATGGTGCATCCGACGATTAATCTCGACAATCTCGATCCAGCTTGTGCATTGCCTAATATTGTTGCAAATTTGCCGAAACAACTTGACAATGTGGACGTCATATTGAATAACTCATTCGGCATGCTCGGCATCAATTCGGTGGTGATTGTGAGTAAATATAGAAAATAAAGGAGGTAAAGAAAATAAAAGAAATTAAAGAAGTTGGAGTCTTGTTATTCTCTATATTCTTTACATTCTTTACATTCTTTACACTCTCTTACCATATAGAGATATTTAAATGACCCGTAATGAAATAAAAGACCTGATCCTGGAAATTATCAAAGATATTGATGAAGATGCCGAGTTTGACGGACTTGATCCGGACAAACCTCTGCGCGATCAGCTCGATCTGGATTCCATGGATTTTCTTGATATCGTTATGGAACTGCGGAAACGCCATGGTTTACTTCTTCCTGAAGATGAATATCCAGAGCTCGCTACATTGTCCAGTTGCGTCAATTATCTTGAACCAAAACTTGCTGACAAATAGTTTCCGTGGCTGATACTCAGCTTATTATTATAGGCGGCGGTCTGTCCGGGATCGCTGCAGGTATCAGGGCTGCCAGGTTTGGCATTGATACGCTCATTCTTGAGCAACACACCATCCCTGGTGGACTGAACTCCTATTATACACGGCAAGGATTCCTGCTTGAGACAGGTCTCCATGCCATGACAAATTTTGCTGAAAGGGGAGATAAGAAGGCCCCGTTAAATCGGCTCTTTCGCCAGCTCAAGTTGTCGCGGAAAAAGTTTGCCACGCATGAACAGTTTTCTTCGAAAATAGTTTTCCCCCAGGCATCTCTTGAATTTTCCAATAATATAGAACGGTTAATCGCGAGCATCGCCGCAGTCTTCCCCCAAGATGTCCAGTCATTTCAAAAGGCAGTAACCGCAATCGATGCGATTGATCCCTTTGCCAATGTGTCCTGGCAGTCAGCCCAAGCGTTTCTCCATCACCATCTGCATAATAAGCTTTTAGAAGATATGCTTCTTCTGCCCCTCATGGTTTATGGGAATAGTGAAGAGCATGACATGGATCTGAACCAGTTTGTCATCATGTTCAGGGCCTTGTATCAAGAGGGATTTTTCCGTCCTGACGGCAATATGAAAGATTTCCTCTGGCTTCTGGTGAATCATTATAAGGAGTTTGACGGCAAAATTAAGTTTGGGGCTAAAGTTACAGACATTACTCGCAAGGGCAAACACAGCACGGGCGTTGTCCTTGATGACGGTAGTCACATAACCTGTGATACGATTCTTTCAACAATCGGTACCCCTGGCACGTCATCGTTAATTGGCTGGCCGGAGAATAAGGCTGAGCATCAGGGGCAGATGAGTTTCGTTGAAACGATTTCGGTCCTTCCCATACAGGAAAAAAGTTCATTAAATGCCGATCATACCATCATATTTTACAATAATCATAAGACCCTCCACTATCATCGACCCGAGGCTGCCATTGACCCGGATTGGGGAGTAATCTGTTTCCCAGAGAATTTTCACAATCTGCCCCCCAGTGACTTTTTTCAGGTTCGCGTAACCAATACCGCGAACTATAAGATATGGCACGACACACCACGATCTGCATATGTCACTTTGAAAAAACAGTGTCAGTCCATGACAGAGGAGACGGTGAGTAAAATCATTGGGAATTATACCCGGAATAGGGTATATGATGATAGTTTTACCCCTCTTACCATAGAACGGTTCACGGCAAAGGCAGAAGGCGCGGTGTACGGCAGCCCTATAAAGATTCTCGACGGTTTAACACCCTACGACAATATCTTTATCGCCGGAACAGATCAGGGCTTTTTAGGCATTGTGGGCGCAATGCTGAGTGGGGTAACC
>JAQIBE010000142.1 GCA_027859235.1 Desulfobulbaceae bacterium | reverse complement strand
TACTGCGTCACTGTAAAAAGAAAAATTCTCGCATATGACTAATATGCTGCGTGCCCGTAAGGAAATACCCTTGGGGTGCTTTTTATTTTCACCGCTCCTTGTTCTTGAACAGGTAAGCGTAGACTCCGAAATATCTAGTTTTTCAAGGTACCCTGTAGAGGGGTTGTTATTATTCAGGGGTAAATCCGATTTTAACTATAGCGGCCTTAAGCGCTTCGAGATCAACATCACCGTTTGTCTCATACTGGACCAGACCTGACTTGAGGTCGATGGTAACCGAGTGCACAGAATCTATTTGTTCCAGAGCCTGGGTGACTGATGAAACGCAATGCTGGCAGTTCATGCCTTTTACCTTGAGAGAATCCATATTGTATATCCCTTATAGTGATCAGGTTAACGTAATATGATTACCACCGAACTTCAGTCTAACTTAGAGAGTGCCAAATAATATTCTGTCATTACAACAAGTTATAACTTACAAGTTACCAGTTGCCAGTTGCCAGTTGCCAGTTTACCGTTTACAGTTCGTGGATGTTGACGTTATCTGATTTCATTTTACCTTGAACCGTAAACTGGCAGATAAGCGCAGACTTCGACCGTAAACCGTAAACTTCACGCTGAAACTCCGGCAAAACCAATAATGCTCATATCATTGGCTGACGTTGGGTGGTCATCATTAATTCTTATGTGAATTTAAACCCTATTTAGGTTAAATTTGCAAAAATATAACTCAGGAATCGCCAATGATCCAGGAATTATCATTGGGCATCAGTGGTATGCACTGTGCCTCGTGCTCAACTCGTATAGAAAATGTTGTTTCCCGACTGGAAGGGGTGCACTCCTGTGTTGTTAATCTCGCTGCTGAGACGATTAATCTAAAGATCGATACTTCCCTGGCACCTGTTGAAACCATTGCTGATACCATTTCCCAGCTGGGTTTTAGCCTGTTGCTCCCCCAAGAGGACCTGGAGAAGCAAATTGATCTGGAAATAGAGGGTATGCATTGCGCTTCCTGTTCCACGCGCATAGAGAAGGTGGTTGGTGAGCTTGAGGGGGTTGTTTCCTGTGTCATTAACCTTGCAAGTGAGCAATGTCGCATCGTTATGCAGCCGTCAGCCATTCGTGTGCGTGATATTATTGCAGCAATTCAGGGGCTTGGTTTTGAGGCCAAACTGCAAACGCTCAAATCCTTGGACACCACCCTTGATAAGCAGGAACAGACCAGGCTGAAATTACAGGGGATGCGCCAACGACTCTATCCGTCCGTTGTTTTAGCCATGCTGTTGATGTTCTTCTCCATGGGAGAGATGTTGCTTCCCTATCCCTCTTTTCTGAGTTCTCACCATTCACCCTTTGTTTTTGCCCTTATTCAGTTCTGTCTGGTTCTTCCGGTGCTCTTTATCGGCCGGCATTTTTATATAACTGGCATTCCGGCCTTACTCCGCCGTATTCCGAATATGGATTCACTCATTGCCATGGGCACGGGTGCGGCCTTTATCTATTCCACCTGGAATCTTGTGGAGATCGGGCTTGGGATAGAAGCGGTTCAACGGGCCCATGATTTGTATTTTGAATCAGCGGCAATGCTCATTGCCCTGGTTTCTGTGGGCAAATATCTTGAGACCAGGGCAAAGGCGAATGCCTCAAATGCCATAAGTCAATTGCTGCACCTTACGCCTGATTCGGCCACCCTTTTACAGGACGGGAAGCCGGTTCCTGTCCTTGTTGACGACATCATGATTGGTGATGAGCTCTATGTTAAGCCCGGGGAACGCATTCCGGTGGATAGCCTGGTGGTTGAAGGCATATCCAATGTTGATGAATCCATGCTTACGGGTGAGAGTCTTGCTGTGAGTAAACAACAGGGTGACAGCGTTTTTGGCGGCACATTGAATAAAAATAATGTGCTGGTGATACGGGCGGTGCATGTCGGGCAAGAGACCATGCTGGCGCGCATTATTAAGCTGGTTCAGGATGCCCAGGGGTCAAAGGCACCGATCGCCTCAATAGCTGACCGCATCAGTTTATATTTTGTGCCAGTTGTCATGCTTATCGCCATCATTGCCGGCTTATCGTGGTTTTTTATGGGGGGGATGGGTTTTAGCTTTAGTTTGAGGATTTTTATAGCAGTCATGGTCATCGCCTGTCCCTGTGCCATGGGGCTTGCGACCCCCATCTCAATTATGGTGGGCACGGGCCGTGGAGCCCAGCTCGGTGTTTTGGTGAAAAATGGCCAGGCGTTGGAGATGGCCGGCAAGATAGATGTGGTGGTCTTTGATAAGACAGGAACCCTTACATACGGTAAGCCGACGGTGACCGATTTAATCCCCTACGCCCATGACTATACGGATGATGAATTACTGCAACTGGTTGGGTGCGCTGAAGCTGGTTCTGAGCATCCGCTGGCCGAAGCGATTTTGAGTTATATTGAAGATAGGGGGATGGATATTGTTCCTCCAACTCAATTTACTGCCCTGGCTGGTCGTGGCATTAAGGCTGTCATCAATGGCAAAGAGGTGTTGTTTGGTAATCATGCCTGTATGGTGGAGCAGGGTGTGACAGGGGTTAGCCAGGTTGCTGTTGATCAGGCGTTGCGCCTGTCAGAAAACGGCAAGACGGTTTTATATGTAGCTGTCGACAACTGTTTTCAGGCATTGATTGGCGTTGCGGATCAAATAAAGGATGAAACGCCGGCGGTTATCAACCTCCTTAAGGACATGGGTGTTGAGGTGGTGATGCTCACCGGTGATAATGAAAAAACTGCCCAGGCCATTGCCGCGCGGGCAGGGATTGATACGGTCATTGCCGAGGTTCTGCCTACGGATAAGGCCGGCCAGATTGAAAGATTACAAGGTTCCGGCAAGCGGGTGGCCATGGTTGGTGACGGCATTAATGACGCTCCGGCCCTGGCCTGTGCGGATGTTGGCATCGGCATGGGGACTGGTATTGATGTGGCCATTGAGTCGGCGGATATTGTTCTCATGACAGGACATCTGTCCGGGGTGGTGACCGCCCTGGCGCTCAGCCGGGCAACCATGCTGAATATCAAGCAAAACCTGTTCTGGGCCTTTGCCTATAATGTGATCGGTATCCCGGTGGCGGCTGGATTATTGTATGTGTTTGGCGGGCCGACCTTGAACCCGATGCTTGCCGGAGGTGCCATGGCCTTGTCGTCTGTATCCGTGGTGACTAACGCCCTGCGGTTACGCCTGTTTAAGCCTGAGATGGTGTGAAGGGTTTTTGAATATCGAATGATGAAGTGCGGAAGATATCTTATTGCTTCGGCAATGCACTGCTTGATTTTTAAGACATTAAAAAAGAGCCACAGAGATAGCGTAGACTTCGAAACACGGACAAAAACTTCTGAGTTTTCCGTGGATTCTGTGGCTAAAAAAAGATAATTTTGATATTTCTGGTGACCTCTGAGGTTCTCTTTATCTATGTTAAACTCACCTGTTTGCAGCTGGTAGTTGTTTAGGCCACCTTGCAAAACTGCTCTTTTGTCCGATTACGGCGTCACTGTAAAAAGAAAAATACTCGCATATGACTAATATGCTGCGTTTTTTATTTTCACCGCTCCTTGTTCTCAAACA
>JAQIBE010000140.1 GCA_027859235.1 Desulfobulbaceae bacterium | reverse complement strand
GTTCCTGTGATTGTGATTTTGAAGCCGCAAAAGCTACAAGTCGTGGATTCGTCAGTTATAAGCTTCATGATGATCTCATAGCTTTGATTATCACATTTGGGGCAAAGGACAGGATACTTGAAAATGTTTAGCATTTGTTCAGTCATTTACAATTTCTCCTTTAATTTATATTTATTAATTTCATTTTCTAAATAAATGAGACTCTTTTTCGATTACGATTTAAAGGTGGGAACAATTGCAGCATATACAAAAATCCAAGACTGCTGAATTAACCCTGTACTGAATTTTTATTGTAATCTTTTAATCCAGATGAGTACGGATACTTTTTAAGCGATTTTTCATATGGTATAAGTTTTTTGCTGTACTTAAAAAACTTTTGTACTTCCTCGTCCCATTCATTTTGAATATGTTTACTCTTAAATTCATATACAAACCTAAAATTAGGGTAAAGATAGTCATACATCATTGGGTCACCAAGCTTCATAATTTCTTCAAGAACCTCCCTTAATGCTGAAAAATCTTCTTTGGGCATATTGATACTTGAAGTAGCTAGCTTTAGATTTTCAAATGCATCAAACAGGGATTCACTTGTAATACGTATACAATTTGAGGTTTTTTCTATATCCCCCTCAGCGTATTTTTCATCTGCAAATTTTATAAATTTCCAGGCCGTCTTTATATCGTAGTGAACTTCCGACATAAGCTTATTAAACATTGGTCTTTTTACGGCATTAACCATATTATTTATAAAATCAAACATTAAACACCTCCTTAAAGAAAGATTAGGCCCATTACAGCAGCAAAAGCAATGCAAATAAGGAGTGTGATGAATAATGCAACTCCCTCACTCATTCCGTTCCCGAAGTTAGGAAAAATCTTGTCGAATAGAAATAAAAATGTAAAAAAGGCTCTATACCTAATATTAGAGTATCCATTTCAAAATAATTCCTGTTAATATTGCACCTAAGATACCTGTGATAAGCACCCAGGTACGAATATAGCTTTGTTCAGTTTTAGATTTTTTTGTTTCTGAAGCTTCTTCTAAATCCTGAATTCTATTTCTCATTGCGAGACGAAATCCCTGGTTTTCATCTCTCACTCCAATTTCTTCATCTGCTTTGCGTATTTCTTCGAGTGAAAAACTATCGGCGATAGAATCCTCCCCCTTCACATACTTTTGGAATTCCTTAATGACAATCCATGTTTCTTTTCTTAATTGTCCCATGTCGTTTCTCTATTCCTAAGTTTTAACACATAAGCCCAAAACCACAGTTTGGCAACAATGGGGGGACAACGCTTTCAGTGTAAATAGCCAGCAGTAAACTATATAATTCTAAATTATTACATGCTTCCTGATAACCTTGCTCATATTTTCATCGCCGAACATGTATTAGGCCGACGCTCGGTTTATCCAATATGTGTGTTTCTCCTAATATTTGAGATCACAGAGTCTATATAGTTCAATATTAGGAGAAAGATAAAAGCTTTCGTTAGGTGCCATATTGGGCCAAAAAGGTAATAATGTCAATGAGTTTTGCTGTGATTTCAAAGGGGTTCTTGTGGGTGACGGTTATGACATCTTGCGGGAACATGCCGGGACCTAGAAATACAACACGGCCTCAACCTTAATGAAATCATCATCACGCAAACCGTAAACCACATCATGCGAATCAATATCAGTAAACAGAACAGCAGTGACATCAAGAGTGCACCAGTCCGTTAAGCGCCGAGATGCCTCGAGGGTGGTTATGAGGGAGCTGGTCCGGGTATCCTTCACCATACCCAATAAGAGCTTTGATGAGGCCAGGTCATTCATTGCGAGCCGCAGACCAAACATCACATCATTATCATAGACCGTTGCATAATCGTCCGGCCTATCATCAAAGACATATTCCCCAATCAGGCCGAGATCCATATTCGAGTCAAAAATTCCCACAAAGGAATACTCAAAGCCGCCGACACATGCGGAAAAACTGCGCCCCTGGCCTGAACGGTGCAAGGTTTCCAGCTTCCATAACCAGCCCCCCAGCACATATTGCAGATCAAGACCAAACTGGGACATCTGTTCATAATGGGGGGCAAGACGCATCTCACCCTGTTTGACAATGGGGGACAACAACGGCTGGCGGGATGTCCCCTGGAAATAATACAGACCGAAATCCATATCCAACAGGGTGTGACTATAGCGCAGCGTTACATCAAGATGGTACTCCTCAGCACCTGACTCATACGTGGCTGCATCCGGGTCAACAACAAGGGGTGGCCGTAACCGCCCCCCGGAACCAATATAGGTGGGCTCACGAAAATAGGGCAGGAGAAAGGTTTCCACCACACCCCAGTCTTGAATAAAGGAAAACTGGAGCATGGGCTGGCCCAGCTTCTCCTCCCCGTCTGGCGCCTCAACCAGATCGGTCTGATTGACAACATCCACCAGATGCACAAATTCGCAGCTCCCCCAAAAGACCTTGCTCACCCCGATCCTGGCCTCAAAAGCATCGCCGACATACAGAAAATTCAGCTCCCGAATATCCCAATGGCTCCGCTGTGTATCAGCAGAGTCGAGACGAATAAACGGCTCAAAGATGACACTGGAGCCGGAGTCAAACTCATGATACAGTTCAATGTCGCTAAAAAGAGATGCATCATGATCCTGCTGGCCTGCATATAAAGGAGAAGACAAGAAACCCCGGGTTTCAGCACCGATACGTCCGCTAAACTCCAGGGCCAGACAGGGCAGGACGCTGCAGACCGTCAGACACAGGGCAAGGGGAAAGGTTCGCCACCACATCACTTGGCTCGCTTGAGGGCATTCTTATTAAAATCAGCTTCACTGAGCCCGGTTTGAAACTCAAAGTCACGCATGTACAAATGGGTCGTCTTGCCATTCTGGTGATTCTCCATAACCATGGTGTGGGCCCGCCAATAGGTGTCGAGATATTGATAATAGTCACTCAGGAGCAGCGTCTTCAGATGGCTGCCCTTGCGGTCAAAATACTCCACCTTCCACGGACGATACTCCCCCTTATCCATCCAGCTCACCATGCGGGTATAACCCGAGTTTTTTGTATCCACCGGATAACGCTCCACCACAAAACAATCGAGATCCCCACAGGTCTCATCCCGCAGATATTTATAGGTGTATTTTTCAATCTCCTGGCTGGCGATATCCTCATAGGCAAATTCACTGCCCATAAACGACCCTGATTTATTGTGGGAGCTGATGCGTTTGACCCGTTTAAGGGCAGGGAGATAGAGCCACTGGTCATCATCGCCAATCTTATGACTGAAGGAGAGAAAGGCCGTGCCTTTCACATCACGGGGGGTATCGAAGATGGTGAGACTGCGATCACCATCCCCGTCCATCTCCAGGGTGCGCACCCGCATCTCACGATGACTTTCCTGACCATGTTTATTGCGCAGAACCATACTCATAGTGGAGCTGTAATCGCCAAAACCATTATCCCGCAGGTCCGCTTCCACAGCGATGGCCAGCCCTTTCTGTTCAGCCGTTTCAGCCATGGCAACAACAGGCAATAACAGCAGCGCCACAAGACTTAATACGAAAATTTTCACGACTTCTCCTCAAGTTTCATTAACAGGGTTGGTAAAAAGAAAAAATCCAGCATGAAGGCAAAAACAATGGTGATGGCGGTCATGGAACCCATGTGGGAGTTAATCTGAAAACCGGACAGGGACAGGACAGAAAAACCAACGGTGAGGATGATGCTGGTCACCATGATTGCTGAACCAACGGTTTTGAAGGCGTAACGCACCGCCTCCTTACTTTGCAGCCCATGCTCCCGCCGGGCCCGTTGATATTTGGAGAGAAAATGCACCGTATCATCAACAACAATACCAAGGGTCATGGCAATCATTACCGACACCGAAAGCCCCACCTCACCCACCGCATAGCCCCAGAAACCAAAGGCCATGAAGGCCGGAAATAAATTTGGCAAGAGGCTCAAAAGCCCAAGTTTAACATCACGCAGCACCAGCACCAGAATGAGTGAGATGAGGGCCAGGGCAAGGACTGAAGCTGAGAGCATGGAATTAATATTGCGCTCAGAAATATGGGCAAAGACCATGGACAGTCCCGAGCCATGGGTGAACATGGAGGCCGGCGCATTTTCCTGCAGCCATGCCCGGCCGCGCACTTCAAGGGCCCGCAGCTCCTTGGAGGAGACCTGGGCCAGATTCACGGTAAGCCGCGATGCCGACTTATCCACGTTAATCCGGTCATTCAAGTCAAGGCCAAAGGGCAGACTCATTTCATACAGGAGAAGATACTGGGCGGCAAGCTCCCGCTCAGCAGGAAGTTTGTACCACTCCCCCTGATCGCCATGCATGGATTTATTTAATTTCTTGTAGATATCCGTAATGGCATAGACGTAACGCACCTTATCCTGGGTGCGAAACCAATTAGCGAAATCCTCCACCGTCTGCTGGTATTCAGGGTTATTCACCCCACCCTCTTCACCGGAGGAGAGGTCAAAATCAATAATATTGAGCCCAACGAGATTTTCCTCTGAAAAATCAGAGGCGACCCGAAAATCATAGGAATGATCAAAATATTCAACAAAGGTATCATCCAGGTTAATCCGGAAGACACCGCTTGTGAAAACCACAACAACAATGAGCATGGCCCAGAACACCTTGCTGCGGTTGCTGATGATGAAATCCGCCAGCCGGCCATAACGATTGGGCCTGCCGGATGCGGCCTTGACCCGCACCGGCAGGACACCCATCAGGGCCGGCAGCAGGAAGACCGAATAGATAAAGGCCGCGCCAATACCCATGGACACAATATTGCCCAGATCCCGGAATGGCGGGGCATCAGAGAAGTTCATGGAGAGAAAGCCAATGGAGGTGGTGAGCGAGGTCACCAGCACCGGTTGAAAATTGACCCTGAGCGATTCACCAATGGCCGCATGTTTTGTCAGGCCTGCCCGCATCTGCTGGAACATGGTCACGAGGATATGAATGGAATCGGCCACCGCCAGGGTGAGAATAATAACCGGGGCATTGGCTGACGCCGGTGACAGCTCAAACCCGAACCAGCCGGCCAGACCAAGACCTGTACACATGGAAAGGCCAATCACCATAAAGGTTGCGGCCGTCCCCACGACAGACCTGAGCGCCACCACCATCACCAGCAGCAGGACTCCAAACATGCAGGGAATGAGGGTGGATAGATCTCGTTTTGAGGCATCACCAAAGGCATGATCCACCATCACGCCGCCGGTGAGATAGATCTTCAACCCGGGATGTCTCTGCTCAATTTCACTGGCGAGGTTGCGCCCATATTCCGCCATTTCCGTGGCTTCATTATGATTCTTGCCGGGTTTTATGGTGTTGACATTAATCCCTGTGACCCTGCCGTCAGCTGCAACAACATGATCAATAAGGAGGGGTTCATGCAGGGCGATCTCTTTAATCCGCTTAAGATCATCCAGGGTCAGTCCGGAGGGGTCAAGCACCAGATCCTCAACAATGAGGTCATCTCCTTCAGCCCGGGTGTGCTGATAATTGGTCAGGGAATCCACCCGACTGGAATAGGGGATCTTCCAGGCCTCTGCAGTGAGTTCATAGACAGCATTAAGGGTATCCTTTGTGAAAACCGTGTCTGTTGCAGGTTTTAGAACAAAGATGATATTATCATACTTCGTGTAGGTGTTTTCCAGGACCTCCAGGGCCTGTAATTGCGGATTATCATCACTGAAAAACATGCGTGAATCATTCACAAACCCAAGTTTTGTCATGCCAGCTGCAGCAAGACCAGCCATAGCCAAACAGCATACGATGACCAGCCACCGGTAGTGGACAACCGTGTGGCCGAGCCAGTCCTCAATCCTTTTCATACCATCCCCATCGCCCTTTCGACATTATCCGGTTCACCCTAATAAAAACTATACTCCAAGACAAGACTGGTGGAATCCATGCCATCCTCATCTTCAATACCATAAAAATGCTCCCATTCAAGACGTAATAAACTATTGCGCAGCAACAGCAAGATCCGTAACAGGTCCACATTCAACGCCAAACCCATAGAGCAGATCCGTACCATCACTCTTCTCTATTATAGCAACGGTTATTCCAACCCCCTGGCCAGCCAGCGCCATTTCATGATCCAAGTGCTGGTCATCCCACGGTGTTTGCGAGGCTCCCAGACACAGGAATATATAAGAGGAGCTTGTACAACCCCTCTATATATATTAATAAGGGCTCAGTTCCATAAGCAAGATTACTTGCCATGGGACCGCCTAAAAAAAATACTTTGACATAGAGGTCAT
>JAQIBE010000124.1 GCA_027859235.1 Desulfobulbaceae bacterium | reverse complement strand
GTGCCGGTATCAAGCCAGGCATAGCCGCGGCCCATGAGCTCTACATTGAGTTTATTCTGCTTGAGGTAGACCTTGTTCACATCGGTGATTTCAAGCTCACCCCGGGGTGAAGGCTTGATATCCTTGGCGATGGCGACAACGTCGTTGTCGTAAAAATAGAGGCCTGTAACCGCATAATTGCTCTTTGGAATCTCCGGCTTTTCTTCGAGATCAACGGCATGACCATCATCGTCAAAGGAGACAACACCATAGCGCTGAGGGTCTTTAACATAATAGCCAAACACGGTGGCCCCGTTTTCCTGCTGGCTTGCATGATCAAGGAGTTTATCCAGACCATGACCGTAAAAGATGTTGTCGCCAAGGACCAGGCTGACATCATTATTACCGATAAACTCTTCACCAATAATAAAGGCCTGGGCCAACCCTTCCGGGTTCGGCTGCACTGCGTAACTGAAATTCATGCCCCATTGTCGGCCATCGCCAAGGAGATTGATGAATGCTTGTTGATCATGGGGAGTGGTGATTATGAGGATGTCGTGAATCCCCGCGAGCATCAGTACTGACAACGGATAATAGATCATCGGTTTATCGTATACAGGCATGAGCTGTTTGCTCACCGAATGGGTGAGGGGGTGCAGCCGTGTACCTGAACCACCAGCGAGTATAATTCCTTTACGCATATCAACCTCTATTTCCTTTTTTTAGCCACAGAATCCACGGAAAACACGGACAAAAAGCTTTTATTCTTTGGGGATCGGCCCAAGCTATCTAGCTGACATACCACACAACGCATCCTTAACACTGCTATTTTAAAACCTTAGAACGGTCTTTTCAGTATCAAAAAAGATATCATTCTTTATAGCACCTTATCTTCGTTACCTGCCGCAGTACCTAGCCCATAATCGCCTGAAACCCAATAACTATTTTCTTTTTTTAGCCACAGAGATAGCGTAGACTTCGAAACACGGACAAAAACTTCTGTGTTTTCCGTGGATTCTGTGGCTAATTGTTTGATTATTTTTTTATTAAAATCCAAGTAGTTAGTTGCCGAAGCAATAACAGTATAAGGTGAAGAATATAAGGGGGAGAGATTCACGCTGCCCCCTCTGTTTGCTTGTGTTTTAGATCATACCTGACTATATATTAAGAATTAAGGTAATTATACCTAATGGTTATCATCCAATAAATACAGAAGAATATGCCAAAGCAACCAACCGACAGCCAAACAACCGTACCGGCACAGGTGCTTGAATTCCTTGAAGGAATCATGCCCTTTAAAGAATTGAGTCATGAGACATTAACGACCTTGGCAAGACAGTGCATTATTGACTTTTTTCCGAAGAACACCCTTATTTTTAAGCAGGATATGACCGAGGTGACCCATCTATTTATTATTCAAAAAGGTGGCGTTCGCTCTTTTCTGAAGAATGAAGATGGGGAGGAATCGTTAAAAGATTTTCGGGGTGAAGGTGAGTATTTTGGCGCCCTGCCGCTCCTGCAGAATACCAAGGCAAATTTAAATGTGGAAACAGTGGAGGATACCTTTTGTTTTCTATTTCCAAAATCCGCCTTTTCCGAGCTGATTCAGTCTGAACCCAAGGCGACTGCTTTTTTCCTTAAATCACTTTCTAAAAAGCTTGTTAATTCAGTATACAAAGAGTTCCGCCAACATAAAATTTCTAATAGATCCGAAAATGCCTTCTACCTGTTTACGACCCGAGTCAATGATATCCAGACGACTCCCAAAACAATACCAGCCACGGATACAGTACAAAAGGCTGCCGCAATCATGGCAAAATTACATATCGGCTCTTTATTAGTAGAAGAAGCCGGTGACATCACAGGTATTGTTACGGATAACGATCTTCGCACAAAAGTTGTAGCACAGGGGCTCGACTACGCAACTCCTGTAAAGGCGATTATGGCGTCTCCCGTACGGACAATTCAAAACCACTCTTCCTGCTTTGACGCCCTCATTACCATGATGACCCACGGTCTTCATCATCTTGCGGTGGAAAATAAGGGGAAGATTTCTGGGATTGTGACCACTCACGACATAATGGTTGTGCAGGGAACATCCCCTCTCTATCTTTTTCGAGAAATCCGCGGCCAGCAGACCATTGAGGGATTGTACCCCTTAGCCGGGAAGATCCCCATGATTGTCCGTTCACTCATTGAAGATGGCGCCAAGGCGAACAATATTACCAAAATGATCACGATCATTAATGATCAGATTCTGGATCGCCTCCTCACCCTGCTTACAGAAAAACTTGGACCTGCACCTGTTAAATTCTCCTGGCTTCTTTTTGGCTCCGAAGGCCGGCAGGAACAGACATTTCTTACTGATCAGGACAATGCCTTACTCTATGAAGATTCTTCAGACCCCGGGGAACAGGAAAAGATTACTGCCTATTTTGATGAGTTCAGCAAAGAGGCCATCACCCACCTTGAAAAATGCGGATTTCCACTTTGTCCAGGGAATATAATGGCGACGAACCCTGACCTGCGGCAAAACAGCAGTGACTGGCAAGAATCCTTTAGAAAATTGATTAAGGTCCCTGATGTGCAGCAGATATTACATTCGACCATATATTTTGATTTCAGATCAGGCTTTGGTGACGAGTCTCTTGCTGGAAAGCTCCGGGATTATCTGTGTAAAACCATACCTAAAAATGAACTTTTCCTTTTTCATCTTGCCAATGACTGTCTGCAGGAGAGACCGCCACTCTCCTTTTTCAGAAACTTTATAGTGGAAAAAGACGGCGTGCATAAAAACCGTTTAAATCTCAAACAAAACGGCCTGACTCCCTTTGTCAATTTTGCCCGGATACTATCGTTAAAACATGGAATCGCCGAGTCAAACACCATTGGCCGTCTGCAGCATCTTGTCGAGCGCCAGCTGCTTTCTCCGGAATTCCATTCTGAGATCGTTGAGGCGTATGAATTCATCATGCATATCCGCCTCATTCATCAACTGCATCAGATTGAAGAGGATATACCACCTGACAACTTTGTAGATCCTGCAAGATTAAGTGATCTGGAGAAACAGACCCTCAAGGAGGCGTTTGAAATTATCAGGAGAATGCAGACGAGTATTAGACAAGAATTTAGAATTAATGAAGTATAGGTTTAAAGAATATAAAGAAGGTAGAGAAGGTAGAGAAGGTAGAGAATGAACTGCGGAGCATGAACCCCTGATACGATTATCTTGCGTATTCATAAACTAATTGATACGTTTACCCCATGCAAACAAATCATTGGATATGGCAACACCGCAACTGGCCTGTATTTTCGTATGATGCCAGTGTATTGCTCACAGACGTAGGCACTGTTTCTCGGCTCGCAGGAAGATTGGATACGATCTATCGCACAATGAACAACGAAGAACAGATGACCGTTCAGGAGCAGGTGCTGGCAGATGATGCCATAGAAACATCTGCCATCGAAGGAGAAATCCTGCACCGCAGTTCAGTCAGGGCATCAATCCGCCGGAGGCTCGGTCTGCCCGGAGAGTCTGCAGCCTGGGACGCCCAGGCAGATGGTCTTGTTTCTGTGCTGCTTGATGCAAGAAACAAGCAGCACCTGCCATTAACAGAAGAAAGGCTCTGTAGTTGGCATGCAGCCCTGTTCCCTTCCGGTTATTCAGGGATGACAAAAATTCGAGTCGGTCACTACCGAGGCGAAGAAGAAATGCAGATTGTGTCCGGCCCATGCGGCAGGGAAACGGTTCATTACATCGCTCCACCGAAAAAAATTCTGTCTAAAGAGATGGATCAATTTCTTTGCTGGGTTAACAGTAACAATGAACCAGAACCACTGATTAAGGCCGGGATCACTCACTTGTGGTTTATTATGATCCATCCTTTTGACGACGGAAACGGCCGAATCGGCAGAGCCGTTACTGATTACCAGCTGGCAGGAAATTATCCGGCAGTCATGCAGCTGGCCTCCTTCTCCAAACATATCAGCATGGACAGAAAAGGGTATTATCGTATCCTTGAGACTGCCGGCAAGGACGGACTGGATATAACCGGCTGGCTTCAATGGTTTTTGCAGACACTTAAAGCTGCCATAAATGAATCAGAATGGGTCATTGAAAGAGTTGTCCTGAAAGCTGCCTTTTGGCAACACCATAAAAACACTCCCCTCAATGCAAGACAACACAAGGTCGTCAACCGGTTGCTGAATACCGGAGAAAGATTTGCAGGAGGCATGACAACCCGGAAATATGCAGGAATGACGAAATGCAGCAAAGTAACAGCCAGTCGTGACTTACGCGATCTTGTCGAAAAACACATTCTTCAACAATGTTCCGGAAAAGGAAGAAGCACCCGTTACGAACTTTGTCAGATCAAAGACTCATGTATCTGAGCCCCTGTGTCACTTAATACACAACTAACTTGACGGAATTCCATCAAGTTAGTTGCTTAAGAGCGTCCCCCTTATGCTTGATTTTCTCAAATTCTGGCAAGCCAATAAGCCCTGCCACCCTGCCCTTATCAAAAATCATGATTTTTTTACTGATTTTGACCAGAGTCAGCCCATTGAGAAGTATGATTTTGTTGTTATCGATACAGAACTCACAGGAATGCATAAAAGGCGGGATGAAGTTGTCTCCATTGGCGCCATAAAAATAAAGAACTTACAAATTCAAGCAGGAGAGACCTTTTACTCCCTGGTGCGTCCTCCTCACCATAAACGCGACGCCACCGATTCAACCTTTATTCATCGAATCCGCCCGCAGGAACTGGATGATGCCCCGGATATCAAGACGATCCTCCCAGAACTCATGGAGTTCTGCGGTTCAGCCCTCTTTGTCGGACATCACATTGGCCTCGACACCAGTTTTCTCAATAAGGCCGCCAAGAAACATTATAATTGTGCAATTCACTCTCCCTGCCTCGACACCATTCGTTTGGCGCAGATATTTTCAGAGA
>JAQIBE010000109.1 GCA_027859235.1 Desulfobulbaceae bacterium | reverse complement strand
AAGTCACCCAAGAGCCAACTCTTTCAGGCCAGGGAGCATGATCTTGCGGCTATAATCTTTACCACCGGTTCAACAGGACCACCGAAAGGGGTTCAGTATACCCACGGCATCTTCCATGCCCAACTGGAAATCATCAGGTCTTATTATGGGATTGGCCCTGATGAGACGGATCAGCCGGTATTCCCGCTCTTTGCCTTATTCTCCACCGCACTCGGGGCCAAGGCCGTGCTGCCTGATATGGATCCGGCCCGGCCCGCCAAGGTTGATCCTCAGAAATTTATCAGCTCAATTCATGAATGCGGGGTGACATATTCATTCGGTTCACCTGCTGTCTGGAATGTTGTGAGCCGCTACTGTAGCGAACATGAAATAATACTCCCCCTGACTAAAATACTAATGGCTGGAGCCCCTGTTTCAGGCGAGCTCATTGAACGGGTGAAAGCCATTATACTGCCGGAAGGTGAGGTGTATACACCCTACGGAGCTACAGAGTGTCTACCCATTGCCTCACTGGACGGCACGACCATCGTCTCCGAAACCTGGGCTGAAACCACCAAGGGGAAAGGGGTTTGTGTCGGCCGCTCATTGCCGGGCATGACCATTGAAATCATGCAGCCTGTTGCTGCACCCATTACCAATAAATCATCTGCGGTGATCCTTCCTCCTCACTCCATTGGCGAAATTATAGTGAGCGGACCCGTGGTCACCCGAGGGTATGATCATAATGACGCTGAAACCAGACAGGCCAAGATGTTTGCTGGAGACATCCTCTGGCATCGCATGGGCGACATGGGATATCTGGATGATGAGGGCCGTTTATGGTTCTGTGGCCGCAAGGGCCACCGTGTACTCACCAAAAGTGGTGAACTGAATACAATCTGCTGTGAAGCTCTGTTCAATGTCCATGCGGATGTCCTGCGGACAGCCCTTGTGGGAGTTGGGGAATCAGGGTCTGAAACACCTGTCCTCTGTGTCGAGTGTATGACCTCTGAAGTTGATCATGATGTGGTGCGTAAGGACCTTCTCGGTATTGCCGCCTCCCATGATCTCACCGCCGGGATTCAGATTGTTCTTTTTCATCCAGCCTTTCCCGTGGATATTCGTCATAACGCCAAGATCTTTCGTGAAAAGCTTAAAGTCTGGGCCACGGATATACTCAGCAGAGAGGGGATCCATTCATGAAACACGCCATAGTTACAGGTGGCGGCGGCTTTGTGGGGCTCGGGATTGTCAAGGCACTCAGGGCCATGGATATCCAGGTGTCAGTGATCGGCCGGCATCATTATCCCCAGGTGGAAGAGGTAGGCGGAGTTTGTCTTGTTGGTGATATTCGCGATGCTCCATTTGTGAAATCAGCCTTTGTGGGTGCAGATACGGTTTTTCATGTGGCTGCGAAAGCCGGAGTATGGGGAAGCTGGGAAGAGTATTTTGGAATCAACGTCACCGGTACAGAAAACGTCATTGATGCGTGCCGTCATAATCACATCCAGAGACTCGTTTATACGTCCACCCCATCAGTGGTTTTTAATCGCGGCCATCTCTGCGGTGTTGATGAAACCACACCCTATGCCACGGAGGTTCTCTGTCATTACGCCCGTTCAAAGATTATGGCAGAGATTCTTGTTCTTGAAACAAACGACCAGCTTCTGAGCACCACCGCCATTCGTCCTCATCTCGTGTGGGGACCCGGTGACACCAATCTCATCCCCAGACTTCTTGAGCGGGCCAAAAGCAAGCAGCTTAAAATTGTTGGCGACTCCACCAATATGGTGGACATTGCCTATATAGACAATGTCGTTGATGCCCATATCAAGGCCGCGCTGAATCTTGAACTTTATGGCACGGCGGCAGGGCAGGCCTTTTTTATTTCCCAGGGTACGCCTGTAAATTTATGGGGCTGGATTAATGAGTTGTTCATAGCCTTGCATCGCCCCTTAATTAGGCGCAGTGTTTCCTTTAAAACCGCCTTTCGGGTGGGAAGTATCCTGGAGCATCTCTACACCTTGTTCAGAATTAAAAACGAGCCGAAGATGACCCGTTTTATCGCAGAGCAGATGGCCAAATCCCACTGGTTTTCAGTGAAAAAGGCACAGGATATATTAAAATGGCAACCAGAGGTCTCCACCATTGAAGGTATGCAGAGACTTGTAGAATGGATCAGGAAGGAGGGATTATGACAGAAGATACAAAGGGGAGGGTGCTTGTAACCCTGCAGCTCGCAATTATTGGAGTGCTCTTACTCACGACAAAATGGCAGCTGTTTAATGTCGGATCACTGGCCTTCTACTGTGGTTCTTTTTCTCTTGTGGTCCGGTCACTCATTGTTATGCCTCCGGGCTCATTCAATATCCGCCCGACCTTGAAGTCTCAGGCCAGACTCATCATAAGCGGCCCGTACCGGTATATCCGTCATCCCATGTATGTCGGTGTTCTGCTCGCCTGTGGCGGGCTTATTGCCACCTCTTATGATGTCCTGCGGATAATTCTTCTGCTTAGTCTCTGTGCAGTGCTTTATGCGAAGGCATGCATGGAGGAAAAAATTCTTCTTGCTGCCTTTGCTGAATATAAAACACTTCAGGGTAAAACAGGGATGTTTACACCGTGGATTTGAGAAGAGGGCAGAGGAAACAGGATCGGCACATTTCTCCTTTATTTCTTGCAATATCTGTTAATAATTATACTATGACCACTTGGTCACAATATGCACAGCAAAGAAAATAGATATTCTACCTTCAATAATCTTGCAGTCCAGAAGCAAACGTTGATCCTGCAGGCAGCTATTGCGGAATTCAGTGCCCACGGTTATGCCAGGGCGAGTTGTAACCGTATTGTGCAGGCGGCCTCTATTTCTAAAGGTTCTCTGTTTCAGTATTTTGGCTCTAAGGAAGGATTGTACAGCTTTATCTGCGGTCGTTTTATCCGCAAGGTCAAGGATGCGGTTAAAGATACTGCATCTGCAGATTTGAGCTTCTTTGCTCTGATACGTGGCGTTTTATTGGCAGGGACGACCTTTATAGATCGGTATCCTGAGTATTTTCAAATCTATTTGAAAATTATGTTTGAGCAGGATGTACCCGGCCGCGCTGAATTCCTCACCCAGGTACGTTTGTTTTCAGCTGATTATTTCGGCAAGGTCTGTGAAACGGCCATCGCGGACGGCTTACTGCGGTCTGATATCTCGGTTGAAATGATTCTGTTCAGCCTTGATGGTGCTCTGGATAAATTCTTTTTATCCTATGCAGGTGAGGGTATGGGTGGTTTAAACCTTGCTGGTCTTGACGAAAAAGAACTTACCCAAAAAATAAATGAGCTCGTTCGTGTTCTTGAGAGTGGGCTTAAACATTAGAACTAAGATTAGAGTAGACACATGGAAACATTAATAGCAGAGGCAGGACTTGCGGACATTCTCGCTAAGGTAAAGCAAGGTGAACGTCTATCCAAGACAGATGGTATCAGGCTCTATGAGTCACCCGACCTTCTTGCTGTGGGTTATATGGCCAACCTGGTTCGCGAGGCAAAGAATGGCAACGACACCTTCTTTATCTATAATCAGCACCTCAATTATTCCAATATATGTACGAATCTCTGTAAGTTCTGTGCCTTTGGCAGGGAGAAGGGGACTGAAAAAGCCTACGAGATGTCCGTTGCCGAAGCCATTGCCAAGGTTACAGACCGGCTGGATGAGCCCATTACTGAGGTGCATATCGTCGGCGGCATTCACCCTGATCTGCCATTCTCCTATTATACCGACATGCTGAAAGGGATTAAAAAGGTAAAACCCGCAATCCATATCCAGGCCTTTACCTGTGTTGAAATTGACCATTTTGCCAAATTAAATAAGTCCAGCGTCAAGGAGACGTTGGAAATTCTAAAAGAGGCGGGTCTTGATTCCATTCCCGGTGGAGGTGCTGAAGTCTTTAGCCCGCGGATCCGTGAAAAGACCTGTCCGGACAAACTCTCTGGCGAAGGATGGCTTGAGGTTGCGAAAACTGCCCACAGACTTGGCCTCTACACCAATGCCACCATGCTTTATGGTCATATTGAGACCCTTGAAGAACGGGTTGAGCATCTCATGGCGCTGCGGGAGGCGCAGGATGAGACCAACGGCTTCCTCTCCTTCATTCCTCTGGCCTTTCACCCGAAACACACGGAAATGTCTGATATCTCCCGCACCTCAGGGGTGGAAGATCTGAAAAATATTGCTGTTGCCCGGCTCATGCTGGATAACTTTCCCCATATTAAGGCCTACTGGGTCATGATTGGTCCTAAAATCGCCCAGGTGGCCCTGTCATTTGGGGCTGATGATGTTGACGGCACCGTAAAAGAAGAGATCATCACCCACATGGCAGGGGCCGAAACCGAACAGGCCATGGCCATCCCTGAACTGGTCCGCATCATTAGGGAAGCGGGAAGAAAACCCATCCAGCGCGGCACCCTGTATGATGTGATTCAGGAATATTGAGTGTTGGGGAGTTGAGAAGTTGGGGAGTTGAGAAATAAGAAGGTGAGAAGTTATGGATGTGAGTGATAAAAAAGATATGAAAAAACTGATAACAAAGATATTGGCGGGTCAGCGGATTACTGCCCAGGAAGGAGTGAAACTCTTTCGCGAGGGCAATCTCTTTGAGCTAGGTATGCTGGCGAATGAGATTCGTAAACGCAAACATCCTGCCCCTATTGTCACCTATGTGATTGATCGCAATATCAATTACACCGACATCTGTGTCTCGGCCTGTAAATTCTGTGCCTTTTTCAAGAGTCCTGAAGACAAAACAGGTTCTGTTCTGAGTTTCGAGGATCTGGGTGACAAAATTGCAGAAATGCAGGAGTTGGGCGGCAATCAGGTGCTGTTACAGGGCGGTTTGCACCCGGATTTACCCTTTGAGTTTTATGAGGATATGCTGCGTTTCATGAAGAACTACGGTGTGCATATCCATGGGTTTTCCCCCCCTGAGGTCTGGCATTTTGCTGAAATATCGGGCCGATCCGTTGATGAAGTGCTCTCGCGACTGCAGATGGCCGGACTTGATTCTATTCCAGGCGGAGGGGCCGAAATCTTAAATGACCGTGTCCGCACGGAATGCGCCCCCCGGAAATGTAGTGCGGATCAGTGGCTTGATGTAATGCGCAAGGCCCATAAACTAGGTATGCGTACCACGGCAACCATGATGTTTGGCCATATTGAAACCATTGAAGAGAGGGTTGAGCATCTGCAACGGGTTCGTGATCTCCAGGATGAAACAGGCGGGTTCACCGCCTTTATTCCCTGGCCGTTTCAGCCGGATAACACCGTGTACGACTCGCTGCCTAAGACAACAGCCCATGAATACTTAAAGACCTTGGCATTATCACGGATTTTCCTCGACAACGTCGATAATATCCAGGCATCCTGGGTAACCCAGGGGCCGAAGATTGCCCAGGTGTCTCTCTCCTTTGGTGCCAATGATTTTGGTTCCACCATGATTGAGGAGAATGTCGTGGCAGCCGCTGGCGTGAGTTTCAGACTCTCTGAACAGGAAATTAAGCGTCTGGTGGAGGGGGTCGGTATGTCGCCCCGCAGACGTAAAATGGATTACACACTCCTCTAGCTATGGCTGTCCTCCACCGCGCATCCTGGGTTGTCCCAGTTGTTTCACCGCCCATTGAAAACGGCGGTGTTATTATTGACCATGGCCGAATTATTGAAGTCGATACATTCGAGAATCTGACGTCACTGTACGCGCAAACCATTGACCATGGCGAGGGTATTTTAATGCCGGGTCTCGTGAACTGCCATACCCATCTAGAGCTGTCCCATTGCCATGCTGAAGGACAGTATACCCCTGCCGGGGACATGGTCGGCTGGATTCGCGAGCTTCTTGCCTCCCGTGCCATAGATCCGCCGGAGCTTATTGCAGCTCAAGCCCGGAAATGCCTTGAGGACATGTATGCCGAGGGTGTTGATCTCATTGCCGATATCGGCAACGATCCAGCATTGACCAGAGACCATATTAAGGGTTTACAGGTCCTCTTTTTCCATGAACTTCTCGGGCTATCAAAACAGGCTGCCGAATTCATGGCTAAAACCATGGCGAGTGGCCAGTCCCCTTACACCTGTCATGCCCCCTATTCGACCAACAAGGAGTTATTGTTACAGGTTAAAGAATCATGTCGGGAAGTGCAGCAGATCTTTCCCATCCACACCGCAGAGTCCCGGGCGGAAGTTGAATTTCTGCAATCAGGGCAGGGTGATTTTCGCAGATTCATAGAGGAGCTGGGGGGGTGGGATAACAGTTTCACTGCCCCGGGCTGTTCACCGGTACAATACCTGTATGACCTGGATCTTCTGGATAACCAGACCCTCTGCGTGCATTGTGTGCAGGTGGATGATCACGATCTGCAGCTTTTGCGGCAGACGAAGAGTCGCGTCTGCCTCTGTATCGGTTCAAATGAATATCTGGGGGTAGGGTTTCCTCCTGTTGAAGAGATGCTTATGGCCGGACTGCGCCCCTGTCTGGGCACGGACAGTTTGGCCAGTAATCCTGTTTTGTCAATGTGGCGGGAGATGAATCTCATCCATCACTATTATCCGAATATTCCGGCCAGCACCATCCTTAATATGGCTACCAGAAATGGCGCCCTGGCCCTTGGTTGTCCTGAATATGGCGGGTTAGCAGAAAATCAGGCCTCCATGATCTTTGTGAAATATACAGGCCAGGACCCTCTGGAGTATCTTGCCTTTGACACGGCACAAAAACATGTTGCGAGGTGGCTGTAATGGAGAATAGGACTATTAAAACAGTTGCCAGAATCGGCATGGTGAATTTTATCAATACAGCCCCTTTTTACGAGATGTGGCTGCAAACCGTTGCACGTCCGGAATGGCAAATCACCGAGGCCGTGCCCACCACCTTAAATAAAATGCTTTATGCAGGAGATCTTGATCTCGGCTTTATTTCTTCTCATGAGTATGGATTACACCCCGATCTCTATAAAATCTTAGGCGGACTGTCCATTTCAGCAACTGGTGCCGTTGGCTCTGTATTCCTGTTTTCACAGGAACCCATCCCCCAGCTTGACGGAAAGAAAATCTGTTTAACCAACCAGTCGCAGACCTCTGTTTCACTGCTTAAGATTATTTTGGAAGATTTCCTTCACATTACACCTGAATATGTCATCAGAACAGGTTCAGCCCTGGACGATTCTGCCTGTGATGCCTTCCTCGCGATCGGTGACGAAGCCCTACGTCTGCAGCAGTCCGGTCTGTTTGCAGTTGAGCTTGATTTATCACAGACCTGGCATGAGCATACAGGACTGCCCTTTGTTTTTGCCGTATGGGCTGTCCGCAAGGAGTTCTGTCAGGAAAATCCACTCGCTGTGGTGGAAATTCATCAGGAATTACAGCGGTGTATTCAGTTAGGGGCTGAGAATCTTCCTGCAATCTGTGAACTGGTGGCACCGCGTATTCCCATGGAAACCGCAGTTTGTCAGCAGTATCTGCAAAAGATGGAGTATGATTTATCACCACCAAAAATAGAGGCGTTAAGCCGTTTCTTTACCCTTCTTATTGAACGTAATGAAATCCCCGCCCAATGTCTGCCTTTAGAAATATGTGAGTAACAGCAGAAGGTAGAGAAGATATAGAATGTAAAGAAGGTAGAGAAGATATGAAAAAAATTGTTGTAGCTGTGACAGGCGCCTCAGGCATGATTTATGCCCGGGAGCTATTTAAGCAGCTGAGAGAAATGGATGTTGAAGTTCATGCTATTATTTCTGAGGCAGGGGAGCAGGTACTCCAGCTTGAGCTTGATATCACCAGGGAAGAATTCTCAGATGTAACCTTTTGGGGCATCAAACAGTTTACTGCCCCCATGGCATCCGGTTCTGCCGGGTTTCATGGCATGGTTGTGGTTCCGTGTACCATGGGAACCCTTGGCGCCATTGCCTCAGGACTATCGCAAAATCTTATTCACCGTGCGGCTGATGTTATGCTGAAGGAACGGCGCCCCCTTATCTTATCTGTGCGGGAGACTCCGCTTAACCGCACCCATATCAACAATATGTTAACGGCACATGATGCCGGGGCGATCATCTGTCCAGCCATGCCGTCCATGTATCAAAAGCCAAAAGACCTGACCGAGATGGCTCATAATTATTCAGCCAGATTGCTGGAATTACTGGGTCTTGAGGTTACGTACTCACGCTGGAAGGGTCACTGAAATGTTAGATAAGATATCAATATTTCTTGAGATGATTAAGTTTAAGCTCACAATCTTTGCCCTGCCCTTTGCCTTTATGGGGGCGTGGCTTGGTGCCGATGGTGTGCCAAAACTGGACATATTCCTCTGGGTGATCCTCGCCATGGTCGGTGCACGGACCTGCGCCATGGGATTCAATCGCTTGGTCGATGTCAAATTTGACAGGGCAAACCCGCGGACAGCAGAAAGGGCTCTGCCCGCCGGGACAATTAAAATGGTTGAGGCGTGGATTTTCATCATCGTCTCAGGGTTGCTCTTCTTTCTGGCCTGTTATATGCTCAACGCGCTCACCATGCAGCTGGCGCCTGTTGCTCTCGCCTTAACCCTTTTTTATTCCTACACCAAACGCTTCACCTGGCTTTGTCATGTGGTTCTTGGGATGGCGTTGGCATTTTCGCCGCTTGGCGGCTTTGTCGCTGTGACAGGAAGCCTGCACGGATATCCGTGGATGTTGTCCCTGGCGGTTCTCTTTTGGGTAACCGGTTTTGATATCGTTTATGCCTGTCTGGATGCTGAATTTGACCGGGAAGCAGGGTTAAATTCAATGCCCGCCCGCTTTGGGCGCAAGAGATCATTTCGCATAGCCCAAGGTCTTCACGTCCTTGCCTTTTGTCTTTTTGCCTACACCGGGGTCTATTGTGACTTAGGCACCTATTATTTCCTTGGTATTTTGAGTGCTGGCTGCGCTTTATTCTACCAGCATTACATCGTGAACCCTGATGACTTATCCCATATTCAGGTTTCTTTTTTCACCATGAACGGCATGATCTCTGTGTCGTTATTTGCCGCGACATGGCTTGCCCTTATGTTCCGTTAGTTTTAAGACCGACATTATAAAAGACTAATATCCCCAAGCAACCACTTCGCTGCGGCAAAGAGTTCATCCTTTCCTTCTTCCGTTCGGGATTCCACATAAAAGCGTACCTTTGGTTCTGTCCCGGATGGCCGGATAAGAAGCCAGCTCTGATCAGCAAATACAAGCTTAATCCCGTCAATGGTTATGGCTGCCGTTATCTGTTTGTCCCTGCCGCCGACATTGAGGATATGCCCCTTTTTATAGCGCTCAAGGGTCGCCAACTTCTGCAGCAGGGGTTCCCCTTTCTCACTCACGGTAACACTGTCTTTTGCGGGAAAGAATGCGCCATATTGGGCGGTAATCTGTCGATAATACTCTCCAAGCGACAAACCTGTCTCCTCTGTCATGGCCAGTGCGAGAAACAGACCAATATAACCATCTTTTTCCGGGGTGTGGCCTATGATGGTAATACCATCGGACTCTTCAAAGCAGACCAGTGCCGAATTAACAACAGGTTTAAACTCTTTAAAGCCCACTCGCGGTTCAAATACCTCTTCGTTGAAATCCTGGGCAAGTTTATTCGCCAAATTACTCGTGGCCACTGATTTGGCAACAAGACCCTGCATATGATGTTTTTCATGGAGGAAATGATAGGCCATTGGCCCAAAATAATTCATATTGATTTCAGTTATTCCATCCGTGAAGCGAATCCGGTCACCATCAGGGTCAAATATCACCCCAAGCTTCAATCTTTCCTGACGTTGTCCTAATATCTCAGTGAGACCTCTAAGGTTTTCGGATGAGGGTTCAGGGGCAACCCCGCCAAAGGTAACGTCAGCCGTACTGCGAAGCAGTATAAATTGATCACGACGTAAACCTGCCAGGAGTTGATCCATATGCACCCTGGAAGCACCATGCACACAATCTACAGCCAGGAAGAAATCACGGCGCTGAGATAACCGTTCAAGGATGGCTTGCGGGTCTATGCCGTGAATATTTCTGTTCTGCTGGACAAGGTCGTTCCATAACCTCAATGAATCACATGGTCTTACTAAATCACCATTACCTGAAAATGTATGGGATTTGTTTTCTATTAATAATGCATGGCAATTTGAGGTGATTTGTTCCGTTACAGGTGCTGAGGCGGGTCCGCCATCACTGGCATTGAACTTAAACCCCGCATATTCTAAGGGATTATGACTGGGGGTGAGATTGATTGAGAAGGCGGCCTGCAAACGAAGAACAGCGGCTGAAAGTGTCCCGGTGGTGGCTTCACCAGCAAAGTAAACCGTAAACCCATGACTGGTTAACGTATTACAGACGGTTTCAGCAAAGAGCTCACCGCCAAAACGGTTATCATGGCCAAGCACCACCCCCTGCTCCTGCGCTTCACGCAGAGAATGGACACCAAGGTCAGGAGCGAGGCATTGTGACTGAGCCAAATCTTCGTACATCTTGAGAATCGCCAGGGTCACAATTTGCACGGAGTGACAGGTTATATCTTTGCCGATAATCCCTCGCCAGCCACTTGTGCCGAATTTAACCGTTGCAAAGGGCCGTTCTTTACTGGTCTTAATCTCAGATTCAATATACGCATAAACCTGGGATAACGAGATGTTTAATTGCCTATATTCCCTGCTGTCTTTGGCATATTTTTCTCGATGCTGAATAATTTCCTTAACCAATTCAAAATAATTATTTTCGAGCCTGGGAGATGATGTCAAGAGGGTAATTTTTTCCTGCAACAGGGCACTTTTCATGGAGTTTTTTTTATAGGTTGAGTGAATCTGTAAATTATGAGTGTTTTACGTTATCTGAAAAGAACTCATGCTGTCTACTTTTTTGTATTAAAATACACGACTTCCCATGGTTGTAATATGTTGAATATAAAAGGGAAGGTGCTGCTGAACCAACCCCAGTTACACGAGTAAAACTACCTGAATTCAGCCGACCACGGGAAATTAAACGAGAATAACGGGTGACAGCATATCGCATTGAGATACTGTCTGGTATATAAGAATGGCCGCCTTATGCCATTGCCAGGGATTTGTTACAATAAAAAGCCTACCCCTTAAAATAAGGTTTTGGTTGACCTGAAAACTAAGATTAGCTATATCATTAAGGGCTTTCATGACAAAATTACACCCCTTTTTCATTTTCATTAAAAAGGGGTAATAAATGTGATTTTTAATTCATAAATAATAGAGCAATTAGGCCTTCCCTAAAGATTCTAATCTCGTAAACATTTTAATTATCCTCTAGGAGTTAACACATGGCAGAGAAACACGACGAAGCTTTTATCCTCTGGTTTGATGAGATCGGTATTGAAGATGTTCCACTGGTTGGTGGAAAGAACGCCTCCCTTGGTGAGATGTACCAACATTTGACCGAAAAGGGCGTTTCCGTACCATACGGTTTTGCCATTACTGCATACGCCTATCGTTATCTTCTTGAAAAAGCCGGTGTAGAGCAAGCTATCCGCGACGTATTAGCCGATCTTGAC
Source organism: Desulfobulbaceae bacterium (assembly GCA_027859235.1). GTDB lineage: Bacteria > Desulfobacterota > Desulfobulbia > Desulfobulbales > SURF-16 > JAJRUT01. The sequence continues at coordinate 26,284 of JAQIBE010000109.1, read as the reverse complement.
ACAGACGATATGCACAACCTCAGGGAGCGCGGTGAAAAGGTACGTCATATTATTCGTACAGCAGAGTTTCCGAGTGAACTTCGTGATGCCATCATTGAAGCCTATAAGACAATGGAAGACAAGTACGGCGTGAATGTCGATGTTGCCGTACGTTCCTCTGCCACTGCTGAAGATCTGCCTGATGCCTCTTTTGCCGGCCAACAGGAAACCTATCTGAATATTCACGGCTACGAAGCGATTATTGATAATTGCCGTAACTGCTTTGCCTCGTTGTTCACCAACCGTGCTATATCCTATCGCCAACATCAGGGTTATGGTCAGTTCGATGTGTATCTCTCCATTACGATCCAGAAAATGGTGCGCTCCGACTCCGCCTCATCCGGTGTTCTCTTTTCCATTGATACAGAGTCTGGTTTTGAAGATGCTGTATTTATTACGGGTGCCTGGGGTCTTGGTGAAAACGTTGTACAGGGTGCGGTTAATCCTGATGAGTATTATGTTTTCAAGCCAACCTTGAAGGAAGGGAAGCGTCCCATAGTCGGTAAGACGGTTGGAACCAAAGAAATTAAGATGATCTATGATAATGATCCATCTACCTCTGAACCGGTTATCAATATTGCCACCACCAAAGAAGAGCGCGAGTGTTACGTCATTACTGACGACGAGATCCTGCAACTTGCTAAATGGGCCTGTATTATTGAAGACCATTACGGCAAGGGCATGGATATTGAGTGGGCTAAAGATGGTGACGGGGTTAAGGTCGGCACCGGTGAATTATTCATCGTTCAGGCCCGCCCAGAAACGGTTCATTCCCAGGCAAACAAATCTGTAATGGAAACCTTCAAGTTAAAAGAGGCCGGTACAGTGGTTGTTGAAGGTCTCGCCGTAGGCGCCAAGATTGGCCAGGGCAAGGCCCATGTCCTTGCCGACGCCTCTGAAATTCACACCTTTAAGAAGGGTGAGGTTCTTGTCACCGACATGACAGATCCGGATTGGGAACCAATCATGAAGATCGCCGGTGCCATTGTAACCAATCGTGGCGGACGAACCTGTCATGCGGCGATTATTTCCCGGGAACTCGGTATTCCCTGTGTAATTGGTACGGCAAATGGTGACAAACTGATCAAAAATGGTCAGGACATTACGGTTTCTTCTGCTGAAGGTGAAACGGGTTATGTTTATGACGGTATTCTCGATTTTGAAATTGAGACCATTGACCTTGGCGATGTCCCTGCAACCAAGACCAAGATCATGATGAACCTTGCTATTCCGGAAAAGGCGTTTACTGAATGCCAGATTCCGAACGACGGCGTTGGTCTTGCCCGTGAGGAATTTATCATCAATTCCCACATCGGTATTCACCCCTTGGCTCTGATGAATTATGAAGAGTTAAAAGCTTCCAGTGATCCGGCAAAGCAGGCTGCTGTAAAGCTCATTGATGCGAAAACTGCTGCATATTCTGATAAAAAACAATTCTTTGTGGACAAAGTTGCTGAGGGTGTTGGTCGTATTGCTGCAGCCTTTTATCCCAAGGATGTTATTGTTCGTCTTTCAGATTTCAAGAGTAATGAGTATGCCAATCTCATCGGTGGTAAATTCTACGAGCCTGAAGAAGAAAATCCAATGATCGGCTGGCGTGGAGCTTCACGTTATTACGATCCGAAATACAGACCAGCTTTTGAACTGGAATGTGAAGGGTTGAAGAAGGCCCGTAACGACATGGGGCTGAATAATATCAAACTCATGGTGCCTTTCTGCCGGACCCCTCAAGAAGGGAAAAAAGTCATCGAGGTTCTGAGAGATTGCGGCCTGGTTCAGGGTGAGAACGGCTTGGAACTCTACGTCATGTGTGAGATTCCAAGTAACGTCATCTCTGCTGATGCCTTTGCTGATATCTTTGATGGTTTTTCCATCGGCTCCAATGACCTGACCCAGCTCACCTACGGTTTGGATCGTGACTCCGGCCTCATCGCCGGGATTGCTGATGAGCGTGATGAATCAGTGAAAGATATGATCCGTATGGTTATCAAAACAGCGCAAAGACGGAAGAAGAAGATCGGTATCTGCGGTCAGGGACCTTCTGACTTTCCTGAATTTGCCACCTTCCTGGTTGAGCTCGGGATTGACTCCATGAGTCTTATCCCTGATACCGCGGTGAAAACCCGTTATGCTGTGCATGAAAAAGAAAAAGAGATGGGTATTGCTCCCGGATTCTGATTTCGATTGCAATGAATAAAAAAAGGCCACTTCCGCAAGGAAGTGGCCTTTTTTTATTCATCTGAACATGGATATGCTTCGACAATTAGCTACTGGAATTCTAAAAAATTAATAATCAAACAATTAGCCACAGAATCCACAGAAAACACAGAAGGTTTTGTCCGTGTTTTCTGTGGATTCTGTGGCTAAAAAAAAGATAATATTGAGATTAATTGAATGATATAAATATCAAACACTTTTCTTCACTATTTAATTGCCGAAACAATAACAAGGGCATCAGTTACAACTTCTGCAGCTTCGCCTTTGCTGTTTTTGCCTGCTCTGATTTTGGATAATAATTGATCACATCCTTATACAGTTTTTCCTGAACCATTTTATCACCAAAATAGCCAAAGGCTTCAGCCTGCTTCAAAAGTGCCTCTGGAGCCTTAGGGTGTTGGGGATAATCAGCAACAATATGTTGAAATTCAAGGACAGCACCGGAGTAATCACCATCCTTGAGTCGGCTGGCTCCTAGCCAGTATTTAGCATTTGGCAGCAACTTATGTTTGGGGTTTTGTTCTAAAAACAGGCTGAAACTTGCAATGGCATCCTTATATGTTGCAGCACGATACTCACCAAGACCTTTATCATACATCTTTTCAGCTGTAGTCTTTACTGAGGCAGGGACCTCTTCTGGAGGCGCAGCGGTTACAGGTTGAGCTGTTGCTGGAACCGCAACCTGGGGACTATTCTTACCTTTTTCCTTGCGGGGGGTTAGCTCCACAACCGAGTCAGAGGAGCTGGCCTGAGTTTGCTGGAGGGATTGTGCGGCCTTCTGCTGGGCAAGTTTAGCCTGAGCGGCCTTCTGTGCTGCCAGTTCTGCAGCCCTTAACGCCTCGTCCTGCTTACGCTTAGCCTCTTCTGTCAATGTGGAAGATATTGCATTGAGCCGAGAGGATGTCGCCTCCAGTACTTCTTGAGTTTCCTGGTCAACTTCCACAAGAGAGCTCATTCTTTTAGTAATTTTCTGCTGATAGGCCAGGTTTTCTTCAAGTAAGGTACGGTTACGATGGGTCGACTCTTCAAGTTGACCATCCATCTGTAAGAGCTGCGTTTTTATACGATCGAGATCTGACGATAAATCCGCCTGTTGGCGCTGCAGCATTTTAGTGGATTCTCCGCCACCGGATGACATCTCCTTGACCTGATGTTCCAGGTTAACAATACGATTATTCTGGTTTCTGACTTTAAGCTCCAGGTTGTTATGATCCTGTGTGGTAGCACATCCTGTTACAAGGGGGGCAATACCAAAGAGAAGGGTGCATGTTAAAAGTGTTTTCTGTGCCATAATAATATCCCAAGATCAGAGGTTAAAGAATGTCTGATTCTACTTTATATTCTGTACTTCCTCTACATTCTTTACCTTCTATATGTTTAATAAAAATTCAAGTGATTCGACCAACCGCCACTGGTTTGATTTCCCTGCAGTTTAAAAAGCTCACGGAGCCATTGTCCATCTGCAGTGATGGTACAGATTTTACTCTCACCGTTACGTGTGCGGGTAAAGGCAATTTGGCGTGAATCAGGTGACCAATTAGGTGCTTCATTGCTTCCCCAGTAATTGGTCAGTTGCATGGGGATTGCACGTCCTGCAGCTGCAATTTTAGAAATCTGATAGCCATTGTCCGTTCGGGCTGTGTAGGCGATCCATTTACCGTCGGGTGACCAGGAGGGGGTCGTGTTTTCAACACCTGCAAAGGTAATACGCCGGGTATGACCAGTATCAAGGTTCAGCGTATAAATTTGCGGTGCACCGCTTCGATCAGAAACAAAGGCGATATGCTTGCCATCAGGTGCAAAGGAAGGGGAAACATTAATGCCACTGTTTACAGTAAGTCGTTTGATAATCTCCCCGGTTATGGAAATTTTATATAAGTCAGGGTTGTCATCTTTTGACATGGTTAATATGATATATTTGCCGTCCGGCGAGAAGGCAGGGGAGTAATTGACTCCTTTTCGCCTTGATATGGGGCGGGTAAGGTTAGCCGATTTATTGAAGTCGATGAGATAAAGATTGGGGTTGCCCTTATGGTAAGACGTATAAATAAGCTTATCCCCATTGGGCGATAAGCGCGGTGTAATGGTTAGTTTTTTATGTTTGGTGATTTGGCGAATATCATCACCTAAAATGTCAGAGATGTAGACCTCTTTAAACCCGGAAGTATCCGAGATAAATGTCATCTGTGATGAGCTTATTCCCGGAGTACCTGTAATCTTGCCAATGGCTTCATCACAAAACTTCATAATCATCTGGCGTTGCTTGGCCCAGATATCTCGATAGCGCCTACCCATAAGCATTTTTTTAGTTCGGCCGTCAATAAGGCGCAGTTCTAAAATAAGTTTTGCCCCGTCAGCCTTATATCTTCCGGTGATGATATATTCGGCTGAAATTGCAGACAGGTCCAGCGGGTCCATGGTTTGATCCCTTATGACATTAATGAAACCATGGAAATCCAAGGCCCGCCCCATGAGAATGGCCATGTTTTCGCCTGAAGCATGGATAGTCTGAGGTTTGTCCTTTTCCAGGAAAGTGGGAACGGCAATAGATATCTTCTTTATCTTGGCATCGGTAATATCAATATCAAGATATTGTTCAGCCAGACTTGATTCCAGGTTGAACAAAAGCAGGCCCAGGAGAATAAGAATAATATGAGGTATGAACTTCGGCGTCTTCATCTTACTGTAAACCTTCGGGGGAAAAATGTAGTTTTAAGGAAATATTTTCTAGTTCTGCGGGGATTGGCGGCAGTGGCGATGCCCTTTCTACGGTTTCAATAACAATTTTATCAAATTGCTTTGATTTGGAAGATACCTCTATCTCCGTTGACGTAACAATGCCGTCTGGTTTTAGTCTGACAATCACCGTGGCCTTGAGTGTACTATCCCATTTTTGCCCTTCTGGCAGGTACCAATATTGGCCAATATGATGATTTACTGTGGCTTTATATTGTTTTGAAGCCGTATCTGCCGCCTGCCCGGTCTGCGACCCTGTTGCATTTGCATCACCAGTACGGGAAGTAGAACCTCCAGAAATTTGCGAAGTATTTATACCTTGAGACGGTCTTGCCAGAATAGAATGACGCAGGGCCTGCAGCACCTCCTCATTGGCCTGCTCAGCCGCTTCATTGGCCTGATCCAGTTCTCTCTGGGCCTGCTGCGCCTTCTCCTGATTTTGCATACGCTGCAGAGACGCCATAACCATGGTCTGATCAATGGGGGGCTGATCCTTGCGTACATCTTTTTTAACCGCACGGGGACGGAGAAATTTAATCTCTGTTGGGGCCTGAGGAATATTTCTGGTGGAAAGAACAGGCTGTGTTGAAACGGCAGGTTCGGCAACAGTGGGTGGCTTGACCATTGGCGGTGGAGATGGTGGATTTTGAGTCTCTGGTTCCTGCAGGGGCTCACTCAGGTCGATGAGTGCAACCGAATATATTTCCGGGGCGTGCTGCGGCAGGTGAAAGAGTGATGTTGGAAAAAAGAGAATCCCCAGGATGAACAGATGCACGCCAAGGGAAAACAGCAGGGGCCTACGGCAGGCGGGATTCCGCCAAAAGACAGGGGGCGGGGTTTGCTGCAGGGGCGCACCTTCCATCTTAACGCTTTTTCTCTACTGGGATGGTCACCATGCCGAGATTGTCAAAGCCTGCATCCTTTATATCCGCCATAATGGCAACCACTTCACCGTAAGCTATTGATTTATCGGCCTTAAGAAGGATTGTCTTGCCAGGGTCAACCTTTGCCAGTTTGGCAAGTTCCTGGCGGAGAATGGCGCGGTCGCCTTTAATCTTATCTATGCCGATCACCCCGTTATTCTGAACGGTAATGACAATGGGTTTATCATCCTGGCGCAGGGCCTTACCTGTGGTTTCAGGCAGTTTCACCTCAAGCCCCTGGGTCATCATGGGGGCTGTAATCATAAAGATGATGAGCAGCACCAGCATGACATCCACCAGCGGCGTAACATTAATGTCAGCCATTGGCCGTCTCTTATTTCCTCTGGATGACATAGGACCCATTATTGTCCCCGGGTTAAGCGATCACGCTCCACCAGATTGAGAAAATCGGTGGAAAAATTATCCATTTCATTTTCAACTACTCCAAGTTTATTGGAAAAATAATTAAAGAATATAACCGCCGGGATGGCAACACCGAGGCCACCGGCAGTAGCGACAAGGGCCTCTGAGATACCGGGCGCCACAACGGCAAGGGACGCTGAACCGTGGGTGCCTATTTCATTAAAAGAGACCATGATGCCCCATACCGTACCGAACAGGCCGATAAAGGGCGTGGCTGAACCCGTTGTCGCCAGAAAAGAAAGGTTGCTTTCAAGGGCGGCGGACTGGGTGGCTGAAGTCTTAGAAAGGACCCGTTTTAAATTATCCAGGCCGGCCAACCGATCCTGCAATGTTTTATCCTTATTTGCATCCGTCTGTTGCGCCTGCTCCAGTTTTTGTAATTCCGCATAACCCGTTTGAAATATGGCGGCCTCAGGACATGGACTTTCTTTTGCCTCCCTGTGCGCATCGGCAAGGTTTTTAGAATTCCAAAAGAATTCAAGATATTGTGCAGATTCAAGTTTTAAGTCACGAAACAGAATAAATTTCTGATAGACGATGAACCAGGAAAGTCCTGAAAAAGACAGAAGCAGCAGCATGACAAGTTTAACAACAATACCTGCCTGCCAGAAGAGACTTAAAATATTGAGATCTTGCACAGAAATACCAGGTCGGATGAGATTTTAAAGAAGAGTCTGCCCATGAAAGCAGAGCCGGTAAGCTACATATCTATAGTCTGTTTTCCTTCGGGTTGAAAGGGTTTTCCTTGCCCATTAAACCCTTTTTACCCTGCTGAAACAAATAACTATTAAAGCCAATGAATAAGAAGTTAATGCTGAGCAAAAAGTTCCATTTTTTATTCCAAAATGGTAAGTAACTTCTATTCTTCACATCACACTCATCTATTGAACGTTTAAGCGTTAGATTAAGGGGCTTACGATATTTTTATGCGTACTATCAATATAGGAATAATTGGCTTTGGCACTGTTGGTTCAGGCACGGCGCAGGTTCTCCATGATCAGGCCGAACTGATCACGAAACGCACCGGTGCAAAAATTGTTTTAAAGTCCATTCTGGTCCGGACCAAGCGTGTTCTGCCCGATGAGTTCAGCGATGTGCCGGTTATGGTGGATGAGGATGCCTTTTTTGGTGATCCTGAACTGGACATCATCGTTGAACTGATTGGCGGCATTGAACCCGCCAAATCCTATATCCTGCGGGCCATTAATGGGAAAAAACATGTGGTAACCGCCAACAAGGCCCTTATCTCCGCATGCGGTGTGGAGATCTTTGCAGCAGCAGCAGAAAATAATGTCGAGGTAGGCTTTGAGGGGAGTGTCGCGGGCGGTATTCCCATAATCAAAACGTTCAAAGAGGGGCTTGCTGCGAACCGCATTGAGTCAATTCTTGGCATATTAAACGGTACAGCTAATTATATCCTCAGTGAAATGACGAATAAGGGGTTGCCCTTTGCTGAGGTCTTAAAGACCGCGCAGGACTTGGGGTATGCTGAGGCCGATCCCACCTATGATGTTGAAGGGATTGACACCGCCCATAAGCTTGCCATATTAATGACCATGGCCTACGGCATGGAGGTTGACGTTTCTGCTATTACCACCGAAGGAATCACCAAGATAGAACCCATTGATATCACCCTTGGCAAAGAGTTTGGCTACCGCATAAAACTTCTCGCTGTGAGCCGTAATCATGGTGAACATATCGAAGCCCGGGTTCAGCCAACTCTCCTTCCTGATGACCACCTCCTTGCTGCGGTGAACGGGCCCTTTAACGCGGTGCACATTAAGGGGGACATGGTGGGTGATGTCCTCTTATACGGGCCGGGGGCTGGAAAAATGGCCACCGGCAGTGCTGTGGCAGCCGACATTATTGATATATCCCGCAATATCCTGCATGGTGCAGAAAACAGGGTTTCCTGTCTCTCCTATCTGCCTGAGTTTATTCAGCCCCGCAGAATCACACCCATTGCCGAACTTGAATGTCCCTTTTATTTTAGATTTACCACCCTTGACAAACCAAGTGTCCTGGCGAAGATATCCGGGATATTGGGCCGTCACAATATCAGTATTGAATCCGTTATTCAACAGGGTCAGTTAGATGATGGTACGGTACCCATTGTCATGCGCACCCATTCATCCTGCGAGGCGGATGTCGAAAAGGCGTTGGAAGAAATTGAAGCGTTGGCTATTGTCACAGCACCCGTGGTAAAAATACGAATTTTTGTTTGATTTAATCAGGAGTATGCATTGAAAACTGTAATTCTTGTTGGTGACGGCATGGGGGATGAGCCCCAAAAAAACCTTGACGGTAAAACCCTGCTCCAATATGCAGCAACCCCGAATATGGACTGGATTGCTCAACATGGCAAGGTCTCTCTGCTGCAGACCATTCCCGACGGCATGGCGCCGGGCTCGGACATTGCCAATCTCTCATTACTGGGCTATGCCCCCCAGGAATTTTATACCGGAAGATCCCCCCTTGAGGCGGCGAGTTTAGGGGTTGACCTCAAGGAAAATGAAGTGGCCTTTCGCTTGAATCTCGTAACCACTAGGGATGAGAATGACACCATGATCATGGTGGATTACTCTGGCGGCCATATCTCCACCCCTGATGCTCACATCCTCATCGATGCCCTGCAGGAAGCAATTCTTCCTTATTCCGGCGTAAAACTCTACCCCGGCATTAGCTATCGTCATCTTGTCGTGGTTGATTTTGATGTGGCGGAGTTAGAGACCCAGCCTCCCCATGATCACACCGATCAGGACGTCGGTGGCTTTTGGACTGCTTACAGTAAGGTCCCTGTGCTTCACGATTTCATCCTCCGGGCCCAGGGGATCTTAAAAGATCACCCCTTTAATAAACAGCGGGTAAATGACGGCTTGTCCCCCGTAAATAACGTCTGGCTCTGGGGCCAGGGGAAATCACCTGAAATCAGGAATATGCACGACTTATATAAGGTAAAGGGTGCCATTATATCAGCGGTGGATCTTCTGAAGGGGATTGGTGTTTATGCCGGTATGGAGGTCCTTGACGTTGAAGGGGCAACAGGGTATCTGGATACCAATTATCAGGGCAAGGTGGACGCGGCCCTGGCCAGTCTCAAGGGCAATGATCTTGTCTTTGTCCATGTGGAGGCCCCGGATGAAACAGGACACCAGGGATTATTGAACAAAAAGCTCCAGGCCATAGAGGACTTTGATGCGCAGATTGTGGGGCCAATCCTTAAAAAAATGCAGGCACAGGCTGAACCGTTCTCCATTACGGTATGCATGGATCATTTCACCCCGATCCGCTTGAAGACCCACACCCGTCATCCCGTACCTGTGGCAACCTTTTTCAGTGATGATCCCTTAAGCAGCGGCTGCGGTGCTTACTCCGAATTAGAGGTGGCGCAGACGGGTAATTTCTATACAGATAGCGCAGAATTCATGCGGACGATCCTCGGCCGTGAATAAATTATCCATGTCCCTGAACCAGCAGGTACACACGGCAACAATCCGGGTACTCTATGGCGATACCGATGCCGGGGGCATTGTCTACAACGGCACCTATCTGCGTTTTTTTGAGTTTGGCCGGGGTGAACTCATGCGCTCCCTGGATCTATCCTATAAGAATCTTGAACAGCTCGGTTTCCTCCTGCCTGTGATCGAGTCCTATGTGCGCTATAAATCTCCCGCCTATTATGATGATCTACTGATCATTAAAACCTGTCTCAGCGAAGTCACCCGTAAATCATGCCGGTTCCATTGCCATATCTACCGGGATGAAACACTCATCGCCAAGGGGTTTACCAAACATGCCTGCATTATCCGCAGCGGCAGTTTAACGAATTTACCCGATGATTATTTAAGCGGAATGCAAGCCCTCACGGAGTAGAAAACCTCTTGCACCAAACAGGATAACGATTTAATTTGGTGCAAGAATTTGAGTATTTTTACCCTGGAATGTACGTTTTAACCCTGTCTTTTTTCGCATAGGAACACCATGACATCTGCTGGAAATTACGACGAAACTAAAATTAAAACCCTCAGTTCCCTGGAGCATATTAAACTGCGGCCGGGGATGTACATCGGCCGTCTGGGTAACGGTTCTCACCCCGATGACGGCATCTATATTCTCGTAAAAGAGATTATTGATAATGGTGTTGATGAATTTATCATGGGGGCGGGTAAGCAGATCATCCTCAAGATCACGGATGATGGTCATGTCTATATCCGTGATTTTGGCCGCGGTATTCCCCTGGGCAAGATCGTTGATTGTGTTTCTGTTATTAATACGGGTGCCAAATATAACACGGATGTCTTTCAGTTTTCCGTGGGACTCAATGGTGTGGGAACCAAGGCCGTCAACGCCCTGTCCGCGACCTTCACCGCCACGGCCTATCGTGATGGAAAATTCGCCACGGCCAGTTTTGAGCATGGCGCCCTGGTCTCTGAAGATCGCGGCGACACCACTGAGAAAAATGGCACGGAAATATCCTTTTATCCATCCCCTGATATCTTCAAGGGGTTCGCTTTTAAGCCTGAAACCATCAAAAAACGTCTGTGGCGCTACGCCTATCTCAATGCCGGTCTCAAACTTAAATATGACTCAGAAACATTCTACTCTAAAAACGGCCTCCTCGACCTGCTGGCAGATGAGGTCGGCGAAACCAATCTTTATGAACCGGTGCATTATAAAGATGAACTCCTGGAGTTTACCTTTACCCATATCAACGGTTTTGGTGAAAATTATTTCTCCTTTGTCAACGGCACCTACACCAATGAAGGGGGAACCCATCTTTCCGCGTTTCGGGAAGGTATCCTGAAGGGTGTGAATGAATTCACCGGTAAAAAATTTATTGGCTCAGATGTCCGGGAAGGTATTGTCGGTGTTATCGCCATAAAGGTCGTCGAGCCTATCTTTGAGTCACAGACCAAGAATAAACTCGGCAATACTGAAATTCGCAGTGGCATTGTTAATACCGTACGCAAGGCAGTCAGTGACGCGCTGTATAAAGATGCAGATCTCGCGGATGTCATGGTTTATAAGATTAACCAAAATGCCAAGATCCGCAAAGATCTGCAAACGGTTCAGAAAGAGGCCAAGGCCAAGGCCAAGCGGGTCACCTTTCGCATCCCTCAATTAAAGGACTGCAAGTATCACCCCACGAAAAAAAAACCTTCACAGGAAGGGCGCGAGAACATGGTCTTTATCACGGAGGGCCAATCCGCCTCCGGTTCCATTGTCAGTGCCCGCGACCCCATGCGCCAGGCCGTGTTTTCACTTAAAGGCAAGCCCATGAATGTGTATGGGCAGAACATGGCCTTATTGTACAAGAATGACGAGATGTACAATATGATGCGCACCCTGAATATTGAGGACGGGGTAGGGCATCTGCGTTTTGATAAGGTCATTCTTGCCACCGATGCCGACGTGGACGGTCTCCATATCCGCAACCTCCTCCTCACCTTTTTCCTCCATTATTTTGAGCCGCTGGTGAAGATGGGGCATGTCTACATCCTTGAAACCCCCATCTACCGCGTGCGTAATAAGCAGGAAACCTTCTACTGCTACTCAGACCAGGAAAGGGAAAATTCAACGCGGAAGCTGCAGGGGCGGGGCAAGATCAAGAAACAGGTGGAGACAACACGGTTCAAGGGGCTTGGTGAAATTTCACCCCCTGAGTTTAAACAGTTTATCGGTGATGATATGCGTCTGGCTCAGGTTACGGTGGATCGGGTTTCAGAAGTTCCGGAATTACTCTCCTTCTATATGGGGAAAAATACACCGGAGCGGAAGGAGTATATCCTTGAACATCTTGCCTGATATCCGCTTTGCTAAAAAAAAATATCCAATCGTTCTCTTCAATTAAGGACAACCCATGACTCACCCGGATCAGATCGGTGAACTGCATCAGCTCTTCGATACCAACTTTATGGATTACACCTCCTATGTAATCCGTGAACGGGCCATCCCTGATGCTGCAGACGGCCTAAAACCCGTGCAGCGCCGGATTATGCAGACCCTGTTCAATATGGATGATGGCCGCTTTCAGAAGGTTGCAAATGTCGTGGGTGATTGCATGAAACTGCATCCCCATGGTGACCAGTCCATCTATGCCGCCCTGGTTAATCTGGCCAACAAAGGCTTTCTCATCGAACGCCAGGGGAATTTTGGTAATATCTATACGGGTGACGGCGCCTCTGCCGCCCGTTATATTGAGTGTCGGCTGTCCCCCCTTGCCAAGGCCACGCTCTTTAATAAAGACCTCACCACCTTTGAGGAATCGTACGACGGCCGTCTGCAGGAACCTGTTGTCCTGCCGTCCAAACTCCCGCTCCTCGTGCTTCAAGGCGCTGAGGGTATCGCCGTCGGCATGGCCACGAAGATCATGCCCCATAATTTTGTGGAGGTGCTTGAGGCGCAAAAATGCATTCTCCGGGAAGAGCCGTTTAAACTCTATCCGGACTTTCCCCTGGGCGGTATTCTTGATGCCCATCTCTATGATGACGGCAACGGCAAATTAAAATGTAGGGCCCGCATCGACGAAACCGATGATAAAACCATTACCATTACAGAAATTCCCTACTCCACCACCACGAATTCCATTATGGAATCTGTGGAAAAGGCAGCAAAATCCGGCAAAATAAAAATACACTCCATCAATGATTATACCGCCGAGACCGTTGAGATTGAGATCAAACTGCCCCGGGGAATCTATGCCGATGATACGATCAAGGCGCTTTACGCCTTTACGGACTGTGAGATTGCCATTTCACCCAATCTTACCGTCATCCTTGATAATCAACCGGCAACACTCTCTGTTACGGATATTTTAACAGCCAATACCCATAAGTTACGCGATAACCTTGAAAAAGAGCTGATAATTGATCTCGATCGCCAACAGGAACGTCTTCAGGCCCATCTTCTCGAACAAATTTTCATCGAAGAACGGCTGTACAAGCAGATTGAGGAATGTGAGAGTTATGAACTGGTTGTTGAAACCGTCGGGGACAGTCTGAAACCCTATCGTCAGAAATTACTCCGCGATGTGACCCTTGAGGATATTGAACGGTTACTGGAGATTAAAATTCGGAGAATTTCCAAATATGATCTTACAAAGAAAGAAAAAGATATCAAACTGCTGCTGAAGAAAATTAAAGTTATCAAAAAACATCTTAAAGATATGATCGTCTTTACTATTAATTATATTGATGCATTACTGCAGAAATACGCTAAGGAATATCCGCGCAGAACCGAGCTGTCATCCTTTAGAGAAGTGAACGCCCGCAAGGTCGCTATTTCAAACCTGACCTTCGGCTATCAGCAGGAGTCCGGGTTCCTTGGCCATCAGGTTAAGGGTGATGCAGGCTTTTCCTTTCCGTGCTCTCAGTATGACAAGATCATGCTCATTTTCAAAAACGGCATGTATAAGGTTATTCCTGTTACGGATAAACTCTTTGTCGGCTCAGAGCTTACGTGGATGGGTAAGGTCGCCCAGTCTCTGTCGTTCAATATGATCTACAAAAACGGCATCCAAAACCTGTCCTATATTAAACGTTTCGATATGCCGAAATTCATTATGGACAAGGAATATACCCTGTTCGATACCCATAAAAGATCTGTTATTCAGCACCTGAGCCTGAATCCACAGGAAACTATTAGAATTTACTATACGCCAAACAAGAGAGCCCGCAGTAATTATGAAGATTTTTCTTTTGCTGATTTTCTGATCAAGGCCTCTGGGGCAAAGGGCAAGCGGGTTTCCAATACAAGACCTGTTACACGGGTCAAAGTGCTCGATAAAAAAGATGCTGCCGGTCAGAATGATGATGAACCACAACAGAGTACGCTTTTCAGCAAAGATTCGGATGAGAAATAGGCTATTATGAATGTGAGCAAAGCGGCCTCCGTCCAAAAGATGTTTGATGCCATAGCCGGGCAGTATGACCTCATGAACCGTGTTATGACCATGGGCCAGGATCAGCGCTGGCGCAGATTTGTTGTCAGCCGGATTGATATCCCGGAACAGGGCAGGGTGCTTGATCTTGCCACGGGCACAGGGGATATTGCCGCCTTGCTGGCTGAGGAGTACCCGAAGGGGCATATCTCCGGTGGTGACTTCTCCCAGCACATGCTGCATTTTGCCAAGAAACGTTTTGCTGACACAGCGATTGACTGGCAGGCGTGTGACGCCAATCACCTGCCCTTTGGAGATAACATCTTTGACGGGGTTACCTTTGGCTATCTGCTGCGGAATGTGGACGATGTCCCCAGGGTGCTGAAGGAAATACACCGGGTGCTCAAACCTGGCGGGACCATTGTCAGCCTTGACACCACACCACCTGCACGCAATATTTTATACCCGTTTATCAGCGCCTATCTGCGCTACGGCATTCCCATTCTCGGCAGAATGATCGCCAGTGACGAGGCTGCCTACAGCTATCTCACCGGTTCAACCATGGGGTTCTACACGGCGGATGAACTGGCAGCAGCCTTTACCAGTGCAGGTTTCAAAACAGTCCAGTACCAGAAATTCATGTGCGGCACCATTGCCGTGCATTGGGGCGTAAAGTAGAATATACTCGTCTGAGCATGAACTTGAGGAAATTTCTTTGAGTTGAGCGAGTGAACCTGAGGGTCAGCAGTACTGAAATAATCAGCATTTCAGCACTGCATTGTCTCAATGATACAACAAGGAAGCGCGTTACTTCTTTTCGTACATCTTCAAAATAAGAACATCCTCACGGGGGACATCTCCATACATCCCCCTCTTTCCCCGTGGTACCTTAACGATGGCATCAGCGACATCCATGCCGTCAACCACGCGGCCAAAGACTGCATAGCCATAGCCACTCTGTGTCATAGCTGTATGGTCGAGGGATCTATTATCATTCACATTTAGGAAAAACTGGGCGGTCGCACTATTGATATCTGCGGTACGGGCCATGGAAAGGGTGCCCCGGCGATTCTTCAAGCCATTATCCGCTTCATTTATAATGGGGTCTCTGGTTCTTTTTTTCTTCATTCCCGGCTCAAAGCCACCCCCTTGAATCATAAAACCGGGGATGACACGATGAAAGATCAGGCCGTCAAAAAAACCATCCTGCACATACTTACGAAAGTTTTCACAGGTAACAGGTGCCATTGCATCATTAAGCTCAATGGTAATGTTACCCTTGCTTGTTTCCATAATGATGAGTGGTTCAGCCGCCATGACGTTTGCGGTCATGGCATAAAAGGTCACAAGGGACAACAGCAGCAGGCGTAATTTCATTTTAAAACCTCGTTGAGGGGGATGGAAACATCTATTTCTTGCCGGACAGACAACTGCCTTTTAATATAAAAACTTTTGAGGTCCCAGGCAATAGGTGATTTCTAATTGCCCCCCGTGGTAATTTTGCGCAGAGAAGGGCATTTTATGAAGTTAATCAAACAATTAAATACCATAGTCGTAAAAAGTTTGCTACATTACAATAAGTTACCAGTTGCCAGTTTACTGTTTACAGTTCGTGGATGTTGACGTTATCTGATTCGTTTTACCTTGAACCGTAAACCGTAAACTTCACGCTGAAGTTCAGTGGTAATCATATTAAGATAAGTCTGTTCCTGATCACATATTATTGAGTAACCCCTTAATGTTTCCTGTAAAAACGTTTTCCATCCTTGTTGTTCTCCTTATGTCCATAACATTCACCAACCTATGTTTCGGGGCAAATAACGTCACCGTATTCATCTATCATCGTTTTGGTGAGAGCAAACTTCCAACCACCAATGTCTCTGTTGCGGCCTTTACACAACAGATGGAGTATCTCCATACCCATCAGTATAACGTCATCCCCCTGGCGGATTTAATTGCTAAAGTGAAACATGGTATTCCTATCCCAGCCAAAACCGCTGTATTGACCATTGATGATGCCTACCAGTCCGTGTATGAGAATGGCTGGCCTGTTCTGCATAAATATGGGTTTCCCTTTACTCTCTTTGTCTACACCAAGGGTGTTGATGACGGGTATGGGGGGTATATGACCTGGACGCAACTGCGTGAACTGCAGGACGCCGGGGTTGATATTCAGGATCACGGCTACGGTCATCATCGTCTGGGCTGGAAACCTGAAGGGCTGACCATTTCAGACTATAAGGCCTGGCTGCGTGAGGATATTAGCAAATCAAGAGCAATCATGACCCGGGAACTGGGAGAACGTCCCCGTTTCTTCGCCTTACCCTACGGTGTGTATAATAATCTGGTCCTTGATGAACTTCGCAACCAGGGCTATGAATCGGTTCTGACCCAGGCCCCTGGTGCGGTAGGGGCTGCCACCGACTTATTTGCTGTCCCGCGGCAACCAATCCTGGGTAATGAATGGGCTACCCTGGAATATTTCACAACATCCTTGGATTTGATGGATCTGCCTCTGACGGATTATCAGCCGGGTCCAACCCTTCGTACCGACCCCTTTATTAAGACCATACAGGCAACCTTGACCTATCCAGATCAATATATTGATGGCACCTTCGGCATCTGGCTCAGCGGTCTTGGCTGGCATAAGGCAGATTTAAAAGATGATATCCTGTCGGTGCAACTGCATAAAAAACTCATCCGACCAACAACACAGGTTGTGGTGAGCGGACGTCATAGAGAATCAGGTCGTCTTGCCACCAGAACATGGCAACTTATCCACCCAGAGGGTGAAAGGGGGGGGAAGTAATGGTCCGCAATTTCCTGAATAGGCTGGAGTGGCCGGTTCTTATTATCTTAGTAGTGGGGTTTGGTTTGGCGCCGTTTGCCCCGCCCCATATCTACGAAAAGATCATGATGCTGAGTGCGGGAGAACTGAGCAAACCACTTGACTGGTTTGACCTATGCATGCATGGTACGCCCTGGCTCCTTCTCATCGCCAAGGGGGTTGTCTCTTTACGTAGCAAAGAGTCGTTTTAGCATTTGCCAAAATGACAGACTGGATAGGAGCAGACCTTACAGTTTGAACATAATCCCCCATGACCCATGGCAGCGATATCAGCCCGGGTAATGGCTTCACCTGCCAGGACACGGGGCAGGAGGATGTCAAAGATGGTGATCTTATGGAACATGCCGCAGGCCGGTAAGCCCAGCACCGGGACATCGCCGATATGACCCACGAGAAACATGGCACCTGGAAGAACCGGGCTGCCGTACACCGTATCCACAGCTCCAGCCCTACCAATACCCATGCGCGTCACATCATCCGGGTCAACCGACATCCCGCCGCTGGTAATGATGAGATCAGCGCCCGCATCAAGACAGGCCTGGATTTCTTGGGAGATCGTCTCTATATCATCGGGAGCAAAGGCAACACGCACCACTGAGGAGCCGATTGCCGCAAGCTTCTTGCGCAGTACAGGTTCAAACTTGTCCTGAATTCTCCCGTCAAAGACCTCATTACCCGTAATAACCAACCCGGCATTGGCCTTACGCAGGGGCAGGACTCGAACAATACCCTCTGCGGGACAAAGCCCAGCCGCATCTTCAACGATGTTGCGTTTAGAGGTTAAGGGAATAAGACGGGTGGCGGCCACTTGAGTGGAGCGTGTTACAGGGGTATTGTTATGGAGGGTGGAACACATCACTTCACCCAGAAGATTGAGCTGGTATAAGCGCTCCACATCAATCTTCAATATACCATCAATGGCCGCCGTGAGGCTGAGCTTGCCTTCGGCAGGTTCACCTTTTACCTCAACACCAGAACCGGAAAGGGCATCCGCCAGGATTCGTGCCGCTTCATTTTCATGGATTTCATCCTCCTCCAGGGTGAGGACATAGATATGCTCCTTGCCGAGCCGTTTCAAATGCTCAATATCCTCCTCACGGACAATATGGCCCTTTTTAAAGGCAACACCCTTAAAGGAATCATCGCCATTTTCACTTAAACTGCGAATTTCAGTCATGTCATGGGGAAGTACCATGCCAACTGCCTGATCTACTGGAATTGTTTTTGAAGCCACTGCGTGCACCATCCCTTATGTATGATAATATTAAGTTTCATGATAATTAGCACAGTAAGGGGTTACTCCGCAATAAGCTTGAGATTTCAACTTCAGAAAAAAAGTGCATTATTCAGCCCTTATGGTGTACATGATAACTGGATAAATAGTGTATTGCTGAATGAAAACAGTAGAGATGAGGATGTATAAATGAGTAGTAGCCGTGGACAATGGCAATCAAATATGGGGTTTCTTCTTGCGGCCATTGGTTCAGCCATTGGCCTTGGCAATGTCTGGCGCTTCAGTTATATGGCCCATCAATATGGAGGAGGAGCCTTTCTTGTTCCCTATATTGTCGCCCTTATTGTCGCGGGGTTACCCATCATACTGCTCGAGTACGGTTTAGGCCATCAGGAAAAGGGCTCCTCGCCACTCAGTTTCAGACGCATAGGTCCAAGGTATGAATGGCTTGGCTGGTGGATGCCTGTTGTGGCTATGTTTGGCATCATGCTCTACTATTCCGTCATCATAGGCTGGTGCTTCAACTATCTGGTCTATGCAATAACCATGGCCTGGGGCAATGACCCGCAGGCCTTCTTTTTCAACGATTTTCTGGCAATCTCCCCATCTGCTGCAGAAATTGGCGGCTTTAGACCGCAGATTCTCATGTCAACGGCCCTATGCTGGTTCCTCTGCTGGCTCATTAATTTTCGTGATGTCAGACATGGCATTGAAAAGGCCAGTAAGATCTTTATGCCTTCATTGCTGATCTTAACCTTTATCCTTGTCGGCTGGACCCTTACCCTGGATGGTGCAAAAGAGGCGATCTTCAGCCATTATCTTTCCACTGACTGGTCTAAAATAAACATATTTTCGGCAGATGTTGCATCACGCATAAATGCCCGGGAGGTTTGGGTTGCCGCCTTTGGCCAAATATTTTTCACCCTGTCGCTGGGGTTCGGCATCATGATCACCTATGCCAGTTATCTGCCGAAACAAAATAATATAGGCAGGAATGCCCTGATCACCTGCATTGTCAACTGCTGCTATTCACTCATTGCCGGCCTCACCGTCTTTGGTGTGGTCGGTTTCATGGCCAAGACCCAGGGTCTTCCCTTTGCAGAGGCCATTAAAGGTGGGCCGCAACTGGCCTTTGTCATTTATCCCACAGCCATTTCCCTGCTTCCTGCCTATAATCATCTCTTTGGAATTCTTTTTTTCCTCATCCTCTGCATAGCCGGTTTGACTTCCGGGGTATCACTCATCGAGGCCTTTACCTGCTCATTGACAGATAAATTTAATTGGCCTCGGAAAAAAGTTGTTACAGGAGTATGTGGGGCAGGTTTTATGGGCAGCCTTATTTTCACCACCAATGGCGGCCTTTATCTCCTGGATATTGCTGATCATTTCATCACCCATTATGGGCTTATTGTCGGCGGCCTTCTCGAGTGTTTAATCATCGGCTGGATTTTAAAATCAGCAACCATAAGAAACCATCTCAACACCTCGGGCTCTGCCATTCCGCTGGTGTGGAATTTCTGTGTAAGATATACAACCCCGGTAATTTTACTCTGCCTTGTGTATTTTTCTGTTACAGGAGACCTCCAAAAGAATTATGGAGGATATGCAACCCCGCAACTGCTCATGTATGGTGGCGGATCATTGCTGCTCTGCGGAACAGTGGCCTTGGCTTTCACCCTGTATCCATGGGATAAACGCAAACTCCAACGTGAACACCAACCTGAAGAGGATGACCTCCTGATATGAATGAAAATGATTTTGAACCTCTTATTGCCGCCCATGATTTTATCTCATCCCGGCTCATCTACTTTTTTAATAATGATGAATTTGCAGAAGTATCTTTTATCCTCAATGAATTCGAGGTATTTGCTATTTTCATCACCACCATCGCCTTTATCCAGGATAATGCAGAGGTTGAAGAATCAGCCGAATTATTAGAACAATTTCATAAAACCATTGTTGAACGTATTGTTGCCCGCATTGTTGAAGCACAACCTGCCGATGTCTCCGAAGAACAGGAGGAGGCGTTGGAGGAGAAGATTCTGGCTATTTTTCAGGAGCGTCTCCGCCTCTACTTCAAGGTCTTTAAAGGTCAGGAGGAGGCGGGTCAGGATGTCTTCTCCGCCCTTGCCGAAACCTTTGTGGATCATGCTATCCAAGACAATACAGATGCCCTTGTTCACAAGCGTTTTGCACCCTTTGCCGAGGAACTCTTTCTTGAAACAGTGACCTTAATCCAGAAAGGTTTTGAGCTTAAGAAAATGGCGCTGCAACAGAAATCCTAATACCCTTACAGAAATATCATGAAAAAAATAAAAACGGGCGTCATTGGTGTGGGTTATCTTGGTAATTTCCATGCCCAGAAATACAGAGATATGGACGATACCGAGCTTGTTGGGGTATTTGACACAAGCGCTGCCAGGGCCCAGGAAATAGCCGACCTCTGCCATACCACCCCATTTACGGATTACCATGAGCTCATTAAACAGGTGGAGGCCGTTTCCATTGTCACCCCCACCACCTTTCATCATCAGGTCGGGATGGACTGTTTAAGGGCAGGGCTTGATGTGATGATGGAAAAACCCATCACCGTGACCCTGCAAGAGGCGGATGAGCTGGTTGCCCTTGCTGAGCAGAAGGGCTGTATTTTACAGGTTGGCCATTTAGAACGGTTCAACCCCGGCATTCTGGCCATGGAGCATTACCTCAAGTCACCCATCTATATCCAGTCTGACCGGCTTAATCGTTATAATCCCCGGGGTAATGATGTTGATGTGGTGCTGGACCTTATGATCCATGATATCGACATTATTCGCAGTATTGCCAAATCTCCGTTGAAAACGATTAATACCCTGGGCGCCTCTGTGGTGACATCGTCAACCGATGTTGCCACTGCCCAGCTCATTTTTGAAAACGGCTGTTCTGCCACAGTCACCGCCTCAAGAATTGCCAAACAGGATCTCAGGCAAATCACCATTCATCAAGAGGGTGGTTCCATCTCGGTGGATTACACCAAAAAGGATATTACCTTCACGGAAAGACAGCCAGACCTTGATGCTCGTGGCTATCCAATTGAAGAATCCATGCATCTCCCATTCCCCCATCAGGGTGATGCGATCCTGGCAGAGTTACGCCACTTCATCGGCTGTGTCCGGGATCGGTCAAAACCAAAGGTTTCCGGGGAAGAGGGGAGGCAGGCGTTGGCCATTGCCCTGGAAGTGGTTCAGCAGATCCGCCGGCAAAGGGGATAACCACGTGAATATGCCAAACAATGAGGTTATGATTGTCTCTGGAGAGGCCTCCGGAGATATGCACGGCGCCCGGGTTTTAACCGCGCTGCAGAAACAGATTACCAACCTGAAGGCCTATGGCATGGGGGGCACAGCCCTCAAGGCTGCGGGAATGGAAATCCTGGTGGATGCCGCTGACATGGCAGTGGTTGGCATCGTTGAGGTTCTCACCCATCTTCCGGGTATTATCCGGGCCCAGAAGATCCTGCATGCACGGCTCAAGGGGTCACGTCCGCAACTCCTCATCCTCATTGATTATCCTGATTTCAACCTGATGCTGGCGGCAAAGGCCAAGAAACTCGGCATCCCTGTCCTCTACTTTATCAGCCCGCAGGTCTGGGCCTGGAGGAGCGGCCGGGTCCATAAAATCAAACGGCTGGTGGATCGTATGGCCGTGATCCTGCCCTTTGAAAAACCGTTCTATGCCCAGTTTGGTTTTGATGTTGATTATGTTGGTCATCCACTGGCTGACCACATGGGATTAACCCTGACAAAGCAAGAGTTTCTTGAAAAACATAAGATCCCTGGGACGAAACGATATATCGGCCTGCTGCCTGGTTCAAGACGTAAAGAGGTGAGCTCCATGCTCCCCCTCTTTTTACAGGCGGCGCAAAAGATAAAAGAACAGCATCCAGACACGGTCTTCCTCCTGCCTCTGGCCCCATCCCTGCAGTATGAAGATCTATACAAAAATGGCCTTGAGACATGTAACCTTGATGTGCAAGTGGTTGCAGGGGATCGCTACGAGTTGATGCAGAGCTGTGATCTTGTTTTGGCCGCGTCAGGAACCGTAACCCTGGAACTGGCATTATTGCAGGTGCCCATGGTTGTATCCTATCGCATCGCACCACTCACCTATCAGCTTGGCCTTCATTTCATCAAGGTCAAATACGTATCCCTGGTCAATCTCATTGCCGACCAGAAAATTGTCCCAGAAATACTCCAGCAAGAGGCCACTGCCGATAATATCAGTGCCGCACTCCTGGAACTGTGGCCGGAATCAGCGCCATACACCATCCAGAAACAGGCCCTTGGCCAGATTAAAGATATTCTCAGCAAGGGCGGGTGCAGCACCAATGTGGCCGCTATTGCCGCGCCTTTTTTCCAGATTAACCATTAAGCAGTTGTAAAAAATAACATGGCCACCGAGATGTCCATAGCTGCCTGAGGGGGTGGAAAGAAATTGCTGCAACGGAGTCTGCGCTTACCGGGTCAACCGTTCTTAACGGTCCGTAACTACATTCCAGCTTCAGCCTAACGTACAAGAGCGTCAAATAATATTCTATCATTCAAACCAGTTGCCAGTTTACCATCGTGGATGTTGACGTTATCTGATTCGTTTTACCTTGAACCGTAAACTGGCAACCGTAAACTTCACGCTCAATCAGGCACATGTTTACTCGCATACTCAAGACGACTCCACAGCCCGTGGAGGATGATCACTTCACGGGAATCAAGATTCGCCCGGGAAAATATCCGTCTGTAGGTGTGAATAATATGCTCGGGATTCTGGGGGTTGAGATAATTGGCCTTACCTAAGGCCTCCTTCATGTGCTGAAACATCTCCTCCATCTCTTCAAAGGGGGCCTTGTCGCGCAGTTCATAAATCTCCTGCGTCTCCGCATCCTTCGACAGCTCGTAGAGGCAGATCGTAGCGGCCTGGGCCAGATTGAGGGAATGGAGGGATTCAGAGGTGCGTACCGTTACAAAGCTGTCACAGAGATCAAGATCTGCTGTCTTCAGCCCATGATCTTCCGGACCAAAGACCAGCCCCATCTGCATGGTATGACCAAGACCACCCCTTTTTCCGGCTAATTGTTCCGGCTCAAGAACCTCCTGCCTGTACTTGCCATGGCGTGTGGAGGTGCCGATCACATAATGGCAGCCCTGCAGGGCGTCCGGCAGGGAATCATAAATCTTGGCGTCCTTGAGAATGGTATCCTTGGCACTCACCGCCATATCCCGAGCCTGTTTATCCAGATGATTGACCCGGGGATTGACAATTCTCAGGTCAGAAAAGCCAAAATTCTTCATCACCCTACATACGGAACCAATATTCAGGGCCCCCTGCGGCTCCACCAAAACAATACGGATATTGGGAAATTCCATTGCAACTCACATCCAGTAAAAATTAATAAAAAAATCCCTGCCAAAGAGGTTTGACAGGGATTTTTAAACTTACAAAAACAGGCCGCTCTTATAACGCCTGGGCAATGGCATCACCCATGGTTTTAGTATCAACCGCCTTTGCTGGATCCATTGCAATATCAGCCGTATAAATACCACTATCCAACGCAGCAGCTACACTGGCATCAATAGCTGCGGCAGCTTCATCAAGGCCGAAACTATAACGCAGCATCATGGCTGCTGATAAGATCTGCGCAATGGGGTTGGCAATACCTTTACCGGCAATATCCGGGGCTGAGCCGCCGGCCGGCTCAAATAGGCCGAACTTATCTTTATTGAGGCTGGCAGAGGCCAGAAGTCCCATGGAACCGGTGAGCATGGCGGATTCATCGGAAATAATATCACCAAACATATTCCCGCAGAGAAGCACATCAAACTGGTTTGGATCACGGACCAGCTGCATGGTGGCGTTATCAACATAGATATGCTTCAACTCAACATCCGGATACTCTTTGGCAATCTCTATGACGACTTCACGCCATAAGACCATGGTGGTCAAGACATTGGCCTTATCTACCGAGGTCACCTTCTTCCTGCGAATCTGTGCGGCCTCAAAGGCCATTCTGGCAATACGTTCAATTTCATAACGCTTATACACCATGGTATCAAAGGCATATTCATCAGGTCCTGAACCTTCACGTCCCTTTGGTTCACCGAAATAAATACCCGAGGTCAGTTCCCGGACACAGAGGATATCAAAACCGTCTTTGACAATGTCGGCCCGCAGAGGACTGGCGCCAACCAGGGACTTGAAGACCTTGGATGGTCTGAAGTTACAAAAGAGATCAAAATGCTTACGCAGAGGCAGGAGTGCCGCCCGTTCCGGTTGCTCCGCAGGGGGCAGAGTCTCCCATTTCGGGCCGCCGACAGAACCGAATAAGATGGCATCGCTGTCTTCACATGTCTTCAGGGTATGGGCTGGCAACGCTTCCCCATGATTATCAATGGCACAGCCGCCAACATCCTCATGGGTATATTCCAGTTCAAAAGAATACTTCCTGGCAGCAACATCGAGCACCTTGATCGCTTCCTGCATAACCTCCGGGCCGATGCCGTCTCCGGCTAACACCGCTACTTTCTTCATTATATATTCCTCTAAAATTAATATTTTTCTTAATGTAGGGCCTTAATCCTGTCTGGGTCGCTAAAATACTCTTTTGTGGACCGAACCACAACCCCAGAAAGAAAGAGCAGACCAATCAGGTTTGGCCAGGCCATGAGGGCATTGAATATGTCCGAAATAGCCCACACCAGACTCAGTTTAACCGTAGCACCCACGGGAAGCAGGAGACAGTAGAGCACCCGATAGGGGAAAATAAATTTAGGCCCCCATAAATACTCAACAGACCGGTCACCGTAATAGGACCAGCTGACAGCGGTGGAAAAGGCAAAGACAACAATCCCAAAGGTGACAATATAGCCGCCGACACCAGGTAGACCGGCATTGAAGGCAGCCGCGGTCAAATCAGACCCGGAAAGACCCTCTTTCCATATACCACTGGTCAAGATGACCAGGGCCGTCATGGTACAGATCACAAGGGTGTCAATAAAGGGTCCAAGCATTGAGACGACGCCTTGCCGAACCGGTTCCTTGGTCTTTGCCGCACCATGGGCAATGGGCGCACTGCCGAGCCCTGCTTCATTGGAAAAAACACCTCGGGCCACGCCAAAGCGAACCGCCTGGGCCACCGCAGCTCCGGCAAAACCACCGGTCGCTGCCGTTCCAGTGAAGGCATCCTGAAAGATCAGCCCAAAGGCGGCTGGAATTTCACCAAGGTTGATATACAGAACCAGACATGCCCCCACAACATAAAACAGGGCCATGGCAGGAACCATTCTTGAGGCCAAGTGCCCAATCCTTTTAATCCCACCGACAATGACGGAGAAGACCAGTACACCAATGACAATGCCTGTGCCAAGTTTGGGGATATTAAAAAAGGTGTGGAGCGGCGCTGCCACAGAATTGGCCTGTACCATATTGCCGATACCAAATGAGGCAATAGTGGCAAAAAAAGCAAAGGCAATACCAAGCCATTTTTGCCCTAAGCCATGTTCCAGATAATACATTGGGCCGGCACTGATGGAACCATCATCATGAATAACGCGGTATTTATGGGAGAGCAGACATTCAGAATATTTTAAGCCCATGCCGAAAAAGGCCGTAACCCACATCCAAAATACAGCCCCTGGTCCGCCAAGGGCGATGGCCGTACCCACACCAGCGATATTCCCGGTACCAATGGTGGCAGACATGGCAGCAGTTAAGGCCTGAAAGGGTGTAATTTCCCCTTTATTACTCGGATCTTCGTATTTTCCCGATAAGAGCTTAAACCCGTAGAGTAATTTACGAACCTGCAGACCCCTGATAAGCACGGTGGTCAATATGCCTGTACCGACGAGCAAAATAACAGTAAAGGGACCCCACACAAAACTATTAATTGTATTAAGCAAGCTATTGATATTAAACAAAACATATCCCTATTTATTAAAGGTTACAGCTGAAGTTTA
>JAQIBE010000068.1 GCA_027859235.1 Desulfobulbaceae bacterium | reverse complement strand
CTTCTCAATGGCTTACGGAAAAATCCAGCCATAGCGCAAGAGGCGTATCCACTCCTTGCCCAGGTCTATGAAAAGAATAATAAACCGGAACTTGCCTTCATCGCCTGGCAGGAGTTACGCAAAATAAGCACTAGTGATTATGCCCTTGATGGTGAAGTGGCACGGTCCGCCCTGCTCTGCTCCAAATATGCTGTTGCCGAAGAGATCTATACCGGCTGGATGGTTAACACCACACCCAATGATTCTATTTATATCTCAGGGTTAAACAACCTTGGCTTCAGTCTGCTGCTCCAGGAACGTTACGCTGAAGCAGAAACCCTGTTTAACGAAGCCTTAAGCCATGACCCGCTCAACTCCAAGGCACGGTCAAATTTAAACTTACTCACCACGATACGCTAAACGGAAAGGGGAACTCCATGAAAACGGCTCTCAAACAACTACTCACCCTCGCCTCTTTACTCAGCCTCATGCAAATGAGCTGGTGGGGATGCTGGATTGACGATGCAGACTATCAGTTTGGGGTGGACATGCAACGACTGGTCGGACAACAAATCACCTCCGAGAATACACCGCAGGAAGATCTGCATTTCCTGGAGAAAGAAAAAGTTGCCCCTCCGCTTGCCGCGAATGAATAAAAGTAATTGCTGTTGCGTATCGTGAATATGCTTGAGGGGATTTACAGCGAGAAGATATTCATTTCAAAAAAACAGTTTAGGCCTACACCATGAAACAGTTCTGGCAGGAAAACAAAGGCTCCATATCCATACTGGCCACTCTCTCCATTGTTTCCGTACTCATGATTTTGTTGTTGAGTATCAATATTGGCAATATCTACGCGAAAAAGAATCTGGTGGAAGATACAGCCGATGCTATTGCCCCAGTCTTACTTACACATCAGATCAAGGCGTATCTTGATGAAGACAATCCATATACTGGCACTCAAAACCCTACCGATGTTGCAAATGACATTCTTTCAAAAATATCTGGTATTTCTGGAGCAACGCCAACAATTATTTTTGGTGTTGTAAATGACTCAACAGTTAACTCTACTCTCACCACTGGATTTTATGATTTTAACACTTCTGAATCCGGAAATAATACCAATACATTACTAGGAACTGGTGATGATCGACTTAGCAATCCTAACTTAGGCAATGTAACCCTTGTTAGCGGTCAAGACTTTGCTATTGCATTTCGATTAACATATTCTCCTCAACCACTCGGTGATCTAGTCACCTTTGATCCCATTACCCTAAAAGGATATGGGATGTATCAGACGAATATAGCACTTGTTGAATCTGAGGTGGACCCAGTGGACAAAAAAGAATGTTGTTGTACTGAACTTGCTGGCGGGACAACAATACCTTTTTTCATGATGGGTGGTGGATGCAAGGTGCCTGAGGGTGGTTCAATTCTTGAGGGCACAATTTTTGAATTTCCTAAAACCGAATCATGTCTGTATATAATACCGAACTCAGATCCAATATGTGATGATTTTTATATGTGCCAAGGCACCTTTTGGAGCAATCTTCTCACAAGAACCGCATTTTCAAGCTTCTGGAATTTATTTAAATGCTGGTTTGACGATTTTATTACTCGTTTAATTCAATCTATCCAAACTGTTGATCAAGCTATTCAGGATAGTTTCTGGGCATCTAGATCTTAAAAGCAAAAAAAGGGACAGATTGATTGAACACCCGGCCTTGTAATCCAGTCTTAAGAAATACCGTCCTGAATGCTCCGACAGCCCCTAGCCCGTTAGGGTTTTGTGGTTTTCTGTATTAAACAAACCAACGTAATTCATATTTAATTGCTGACAAAACACAATTTTTCAATATAGTGTCCGCAGATTGTAGTTGAACTATCTCTCACCAGGACACATTTATGAAACCCCGGATAAAACTTGCCGCTGCCTCCACCCCGGATGGCGGCGAGATGGTGCTGTATCAGCATGACCGTGACTTTTCCATTATTGTCAACGGTGCTGACCTCATGCATAGCCGCCGCCATGAATCTGAGCTTGAGCTTGCCCGGCTTGGGTGTAAACATCTGTCAGACAACGATGAACCTGCCGTACTCATTGGCGGTTTGGGTATGGGCTACACCCTGCGTCAGACCCTTGAGCTTGTCAGCGCGAACGGATCCGTGGTGATGGCTGAACTCATGAAGGCCGTGATTGAGTGGAACCGTAAGTATCTGGGGGAACTCAACGACCATCCCCTGCAGGATGAGCGGGTTGATCTGCGCGTGGGTGATATTCTCGATATTCTCTCAGAGTCAAAGGCCAGCTTCGACACCATCCTCCTTGATGTGGATAATGGCCCTGAATCCATGACCCATTCAGGGAATAGCCAGCTCTACAGCTACCAGGGTGTTATGGCCTGCAAAGCAGCACTGCGCGATAAAGGCTGCCTCGCGGGATGGTCAGCAAAGCCCAATAAAGATTTTGATCATCTGGTGATGGATTGCGGCATGCACATCCATCGCTACCGTGTTCCTGCCCATAAGGGCAAGAATGCCTCTTCCCATTTTATCTGGATTGCCTCTGAAAAGCTAAAGAACCTCCCGCCAGGGGG
>JAQIBE010000044.1 GCA_027859235.1 Desulfobulbaceae bacterium | reverse complement strand
ACGGTTGTCAGTAATGGGCTGGAGACCAGGGCAGGATCAAGTTTCAAGCGTTTGAGGATGAGGGGCAGCATGCCGCCAAGGGTGACTGAAACCAGGGTGTTGGCGGCCAAGGCACCACCTCTCCTGTAACAAACTGTATGGCAAATTGTTACAATTTCAATAGAATATCAAGTTGTTGTTGGTTCAAGATCTTGCTTGTGTCGTAGATGCATTTAAGATGTATCATAGTTGCCTCAGCCTTCAAGTTAGAGATGGCTAGAACAACAGAATGCAGTTCGTCGGGAGTTTCTCCCCTGAAGATCCCCTCAGTCACCTGTTTCTGAAGTGATGCAATTTGTGGGGCAAGATTTTGGACACCTTCAATAGTCTCTTTTCTGACAACAAGCAATTGAGTCTTTTGTTCATCCGTAAGGTGCAATGTCGCATTGTCCCACTGTTTTATTAACAATTTGGTGAGGTGTGGAAGTTCGCCTGTGATCAAGAATGGAGATTGGTTTTTCTGCTGGGTGTCTCCTGCAGGAGAATTGTTGCTCTGTGCCATCAGGTTGGTGCTTGATAGTGAAAATATTATTGCTAAAATAGCAAAATACAGAATCATTTTTTTAATCATTTTAATGTCCTCATTTTATTTTTGCTGGGTAATGTCAGCACGCAACTGCTCATAGAGGCGCTCGGCATCTTCTCGACGGCAGAGCTCCGAGCCGGGAGTCATGACCGCTGCGGCACCTGCCGCTATGCCGAAACGAACAGCGTTCCGCACCTCATTGCCCCGGGACAGGCTCAAGACAATGCCGCCCACCA
This sequence comes from Desulfobulbaceae bacterium, assembly GCA_027859235.1. Taxonomy (GTDB): domain Bacteria; phylum Desulfobacterota; class Desulfobulbia; order Desulfobulbales; family SURF-16; genus JAJRUT01. The sequence goes on along the minus strand of JAQIBE010000044.1, from coordinate 1,349 downwards.
TGCTGTCGCCGGCCCCGACCTTACTCTTAATCGGCACCACCGGAGTCTGCAAACGCTCATGGCCGTCAGCCGTGGTGAGCAGAACCCCGCCAGCCCCCAGGGAGAGCGCCACCACCGCGCATTTGCCGGAACTGACCATCTCCATGCTGATTTTTCTTTGACTGGTCTCGTCCACCAGTTCCCTGCCGACCAAGTCAGCCAGTTCCCGAATGTTGGGCTTGATCAGGTAGACCCCTTCCTCCAGGGCCAGGCACAGGGGAATTCCGGAGGTGTCAACAATGACCCGGGCCCCGAGACTCTTGCCGATACGCGCCACCTGGGCGTAAAAGTCGTCCGGTACGCCGGGGGGCAGACTGCCGCTGGCGACGATGTAGGCCGGTTTCTGATCCGTGGCAGCCAGGACGTCGAGACACTGGTGCCACTCCTTGTCGTTCAGGGGCGCTCCGGGCATGCCAAAGCGGAACTGCTGTCCGCTTGATTCTTCGAAGACGACAAGGTTCTCCCGCGTCAAACCCTCCACCGTAATCGGTCGGCAGGTGAGGCCTTCCTGCTGGAGAAGCTCCAGCAGATGGTCGCCCGTGGCCCCGCCGCAGGGAAAGAGCGCCGTTGACTCTCCGCCTAGTTTCCGGATGGCCCGGGAGACATTGACGCCACCGCCTCCCGGTTCAAAGAGGGGAGAATGACAATAAAGTTTACGTTCAACAAGGACCTGTGCCACGCTCGCACTCTTGTCTATTGTCGGGTTCATGGTAAGGGTGATGATTGTTTGCATTTTTATCTCCTCGGCCTCTCTGTTCCGGTAGCAATGGGAATAGGCCAAACCATAATCAGGCACAGCAGAGAACCTTCGGCCTTCTCATGACGGCCGTGGCTCTCTATAAAAAATAACAGAAAAGAGCCTTGGTTGGCAGCAATATTGGCAACGAGGCGTTTTTTAATGGAGATATCTTCCTGCAAACCGCCTGGCCAATGAAGGTAAAAATCATTCTTTGGGGTCGGACTGAACCTGACCCCATTCCATGCGATGCATATAGCAGATTATCTCTTAGAAAAATAATCTTACCAATAAAATTAGCATCTTGTAACTATGTTGATGGGGGGATATGCTTGGGTACATAACGTCTTGCGTAACCTGACCGCGCCACTGAATTTGCCGCGTAGCGGAGCCATCGGTCACGCGGGAAGGTTGACGCTAGTGTTATATTTTTTATAAATTAGCAATTACTTGCTTTAACTTTGATTGTATTAAGGTGGCGATTTCGCCGAGGCTATCATTTTTAACAGATTGCATAGAAGCAACTGGATCAATGGCGGCAACTTCGACTTTCCCATCCTCTGTTTCTTGCACC
>JAQIBE010000043.1 GCA_027859235.1 Desulfobulbaceae bacterium | reverse complement strand
TTATGGCAGGAATAGCAGAGGTCTCCCCCCTGTTTTTGGAGGAGGCCCTTGTATTTGGCAACATGGGGGTTATGGCAGGCGGTGCATTGGTTCAGGGCCACAGGCTTATGTACGGTTTTCCCCTGGAACTGGACCTGGTCATGGCAGCTTGTACATTCCTTGACCGCCCAGGCTGAACTCTGCCAGCAGATGAACAGGATCAGGATGTTTATGAGTATGGTGATGTTCTTCATTATTTTTTCTCCCCATGACAGGCCTTGCAACCGCCCTGCTTAAACGGGGTGTGTTTAATTGGATAGAGAAGGGACTGGTCCAGAGAACCATGGGGATCATGGCAGCTGAGACAGGATGACCCCTTGGGATTCATGTTGTGATGGACATTTTTAAATCGGGATGTCGTCTGGTCATGGCAGGAGAAACACAATTCGCTCGCCTTCTTTCTGAGCAGGCTTGGTGAGCTGCTGGCATGGGGATCATGGCAAAGTCCGCAGTCCTTCTTTGCCGGGGCATGGGCGACTCCATCCTGCCAATATTGTTGAATAGTCGGATGGCAGGAGAGGCAGAGTTCAGGTTTTGTTTTCAGGAGAAGATTTTGTTCTCCTGAACCATGGGCCGCATGGCAAACACCACAGTTCCTGGCGGCAACCGGGGCGTGGACCTGTGGTTGGGTCAAGAGTGCTGCAATAGTTTCATGGCAGGAGAGACAGAGCTCCCCTTCAGCCTGACGCAGGATAAAGGAGTTGTCACTAGCATGGGGCTGGTGGCAGGTTTGGCATTGCCCGGTGATGAAAGGCTGGTGGCCATTGGGTTGTTGCTGTTCTTTGATCGTAGCCTTATGACAGTTGAGGCAGAGTTCCCCGTGCTCGGTGGGGTTGCTTAAACGATTTTTATCCGCCCCCTGGTGGGGGTTGTGACAGCTGCTGCAATCACCTGCGGCAAAGGGCATATGTAAGCTGAACTGGCTGAGTTCTTCACTGATGTGGGTATGGCATTGAATGCACACCTCGCCATCCTGTTTGACCAGCAACCTCTTTTCCGCTGACGTATGGGGCTTGTGGCAGGTCAAACACTTTCCTGCCGCCGCTGGGGCATGGCCAAAGGGACCTTGGCCATACTGCTCGGGCTTGTGGCACCCTCCACAAAGCGCGGCCGGTTCTCTGGCAAGCCCTTTCTTGGCACTCTCTCCATGTCCCAGGTGACAGTCGAGGCAAGCGCCTTTTTGAAACGGGGCATGCCGGCTGCGAATCTGTTCCGGTTCAGGGCTGGTATGGCATTGCAGACAGATGCGTTGCGGTTCCATAACCAGAAGATGTTTGCTGTTACTGGCATGGGGATCATGACATGTACTGCATTGACCCTCCATCACCGGTTGATGGGTGCCGGCGCTGTTCTCATACACGGATTCATGGCAGGTCAGGCAGAGTTTGTCGGGCTGGACTGGAGCCAGGAGTGTTCCTTTGATATCCGCCTTGTGACAAGTGGTGCATTGCCCTTTAAGCATGGGGATGTGGCGTTCGGTCTTCAGGAGACCCGGTGTGTCTGAACTATGGGGTGTATGACAGCTTATACAGCTCTTGTCGACCACATGATCAAAATGGGCCTCTTTGAATGGAGCGGTGGTGCCGGGGTGACATTTGCGGCAGAGGGTGTCCGCCTCTACTTTGAGAAGTTTGGGTTGCCCGGCATTATGGGGATTATGGCAGGAGGTACAACCATCCTGAAGGGGAGGGTGGACATTCTGGCGTTCAAAGTTTTCTCGACCATGGCATTCGTAACAGGATTCATTGATGGTCTTCTGGAGTAAATGTTTTTCTGGCGCATTATGAGGGGCATGACATTGATCGCATTTCCCCTGTTGTACCGGACGATGAACGGAAACATCACCAGCCCCTGCCGCCAGTTGCCTATGGCACCGGAAGCAGAGTCCCGGGGATTCCTGGCGGAGAAAAACCCCGCCAATAATGCCATGGGGAAGATGGCATGACTCGCAGGCATTGTCAGCCACAGGCTTGTGCACCGTACCCTGCTGAAAGTTGGCTGCTATCTCCGCATGACAATCCTGGCAGCCTTTGCGTGCGGTCTTGGCTGACTGCTCCTGAACGCATGCGGTCAAAGCAACAAGGAGAACGAGCAGGATGATAAGCTTACTTTGTTTCTTTAGATTCATTCTGTTGTAAAAGCTCATTGTAAAGCTTAGTCCATGTCTTTTGATTTACAGTGATAGCGGATTTCTTTTTCAGTATAGTTAAAAAATCCTTACGGCTTGTAGTGAATTTTTCGTCACCGAGTTTTTTGGTCAGCTCATCTTTGACCTGTTTGAAGGGCACAGGTACTGCGGACCTGCGATTAACCAGTTTCACCATGGCTGAATTTTTATTGAAAGTGAAAGGTGCACTGACTTCTCCCTTGCTTAATGCCAGCAACGGGGTTTTAAGTCCTTCCTCAATATGATTCAGGGGCACTTGTTGAATGGGTAACCCGTTGGGGAAATGTTTGCTGGTTACGGCGAAAAAATCTTCACCCTGAACCATTTCCTGACGCATGCGATTGATTAATTCGGGCTCTCCTTCAACGACGGCAAAACTGATGACCTCCGGGGATGAGTAGAGGTGTTGATTTTTTTCATAAAAGGCGAGGACTTCACCGTCTTCAAGTTCGGCATTGGGTCGAATAAAACGTTTCTCGATCTCCTTGGTGAGGCGATGCTTGCGGTAGAAATCATAGGTGGTCTTAAAGGGTTGTTTATTTTCATAATGCCGATCTATGGCTTCCCAGGATATCAGGGTTTGTCCCAGCATGCTCGCCACAACTCTTTCTTTAAGGGCGGCCGAATCTTCAGGCTGGAATTTGTACTGTTTTCTGAATTGCCGTTCCTTGGCGATCATGGCCTGCAAGGCACCGGCGCTAATATTTTCCTGATTGGTCGTAATGACGGGCTGTTCTGAGCGCTCCAGGTCAAGAGGCGTATCCTCAATGGTGTCCAGAAATTCCTGATCAACCACCACCTGATATTTCCGTTTCAACTGTTCAACCAGTTGTACTGTCAGTTCGCCACTTCGTTGTTTGCTGAGCTTTCTTGCAATGGATGTTTTCAGCATGGCAAAGTCTTCTTCTGTAGGCCCCTTTTCTTCCATAAAGTTGAGAATGATAAAGTACTTGCCCATGGGTTGGGGGGGGGTGATGTGTCCTGCTTTTTTGCCCGTAAGCACGGTGAGCCATTCTTCTTTAATTTGCGGACGGCGTAACCATTTTGCTTCAGTGAAGAGGGGGCCGCCTTCTTTTACAGAAAGGTTTTTTAACTCCTCCTCTGAGAGCTTGCCCCGGCGCAGTGCGTCCCCTTGCTGAGCGGCAACCTCTTCCGTCTCAAAAAAGAAGACGCCAATCTGCCAGCGGGGACTGTACTCTTTTGCGTAGATCGCCCAGAGTTCATCCTGGCTGATCTTGACTTTAGAATCCACCTCTTCATTTTTAAAAATCATCAGGGCGCGCACCTTGAGGAATGTTGCAACTTTGCGCTGGTAGTCCATCTCGCGGTCCAGTTGCATGCGTTCACCCTCCTGGGCCATAAGCTGCCAGTTGATGAATTCTTCCGGTGATGCCGGCACATCCATGTTCTCTTCCTGCCAATTTTCCCACCAGTTCTGATAGTCTTGAGTGGAAAAGGTTTCGCCGTTAATGGTGGCAAGGGAGGAATCATTCCAAAACCAGGCTCGGGCGTTATGGTTTGAACCACCCACAAATAAACAGGTGCAGAGAACCAGCCATGCTACTTTTGACATCGTAATAACGCTTCTTCTTTCCATGATTTTAAAATTTCCTCAATGATGTTATTGCTAAGCTGGCTCACACTGCTGTTCAGGCCAAAATGCATAATTTTACGGTAATCTGTACCCTGTCTTTCATGGTACGTCGACCACAGGATGGTACCGTCTTCACCATTATAGGCCTGAAGCTGGATTTTAAGGTGGGGGTTGATATGGCTTCCTTCCATGGGTTCTCTCATTTCAAGGATTTCACCACCAATTAAAATATTTACACCCAGGCGTGAGGCGATAATTTGCATTTGTTCCACTGTCGGTTGTGTCCAGGGATTGATGTGTAACTCCCGATACAAATCGCTGATATCACCTTCAAGGGCAATACGCCCAGTGTGCTGTTGCACAAACTGGGAGAGCATTACTCTGTAGATGATTTTGTCTCCCTGGTTAAAATCAGTGCGGTTGATGATCGGTAAAATACCGATGCTGCAACTCTGAACTGATGTGTTTAGCTTATATCTCTGGATGCGTGGACCTGAGCCGGCACATCCGTTTAAGACCCCGAAAACCATGAAAATAAGGGGGACCAAGGTTAGAAGTCTTCTGCCCATACTCCCCCCAACACCAGCTGCTTGCCCTCAAGATCTGCAAGAAAATCACTGTCTGTATCTTCCGTTTCTTCTGTTGTTTCTGTCTCCGAGCTGACAGGCGTTTCGTCACGTTGCAGGTGATTTCCCAACATGTCCTGGGCGTAGAGGCGATAGCTTATATCTTGAGTTGCGGTTGCCTTTAAGGGCAGGTTGATTTCCTGGGAAGAATCTGTTCCGCTTCGTTCCGCAATAATACCACCGTCGGGATTACGTATTTGCAGGCGCCAATAGGCCAGGGGGATTTCGCCGTCGTATTTGAGGTTTATAGCCAGGTTGCCTTCCTGTTTCTCCATGTCCAGAATCATGTTTGGTTTTGCTCGAACCACCCTGATGGATTCCTGAGTGGAAGCACTGTTGCCGGCGCGGTCCCAGACCGTGAGGTCTATGGCGTAAAAACCATCCTGGACTAAACCGCCATTTTTCCCTTGACCCCACCATGAAAAATGAGAAGGAAGACCCTGATCACCCTTATCTCCCATAACTTGATTGCCGTTTTC
>JAQIBE010000055.1 GCA_027859235.1 Desulfobulbaceae bacterium | reverse complement strand
CCGGCTTGCCTTCTATTCTTTCCTTGCTTGCCCTTGTCAAGGAGCTTCTTGATATTACCCTGACCAAAACACAAACCCGGACAAATTGGCTCAAAAGGCCACTCAGCCCCAAGCAAATGGAGTATGGACTTGATGATGTCCGCTATCTCCGGTCATTAAGGCGCTTACTCCTTGAACGCGGACAATCTACCCCTTTGCAGTGGCTGGATGAGGAGCGGTCCAAAATGGATGATCCTGGGACCTATCTTGGCATAGCTGACGTTGAGCGCTATGTGAAAATACGTGGTGCCAGTCGGTTGAATCAGGCAGGTCTTGCGATCCTTCGGGATCTTGGTCGTTGGCGAGAGGGAGAGGCCCGTAGGAGAAATAAACCACGGGGGCATATCATTCACGATGACGTGCTGCTGCATATTGCCCAGCAGCAACTGCGTGAGACTGCAGCCTTACATGACTGCGAAGGTATTTCTGCAAAGAGTATCAGCCAGTACGGCGCATCTCTCGTTGAGGTTGTTGAGCAGGCCGTGAGTCAATCTGCTGACTACCCCGAGTTGCTGCGGAATGAGAGGATGAGTAAAAGCGAAGAGGGGAGGTTACGAACCCTGCAGGAGTGGATACGTCAGCAGGGAGAGCAGTATGGACTGGATCCGGCACTCCTTGGCAATCGGGCCGAGCTGAAGGCATTGGTAAAAGGACAGTCCGCTTCTTCAAGGCAGGCACAGGGGTGGCGCAAGCAGTTTCTGGGTGGGTTTTTCCTGAACTGAGTTAACCCTGTTGTAAATGGCGGGTTAGAAATTGATCCAGCTTGTTGGCAAAGGTCTGCCTGTCGCTTTTGTTTAAAGCGGGCGGACCGCCGGTGTCGATGCCGTTTGAGCGGAGTCCATCCATAAAGTCACGCATCCCCAAACGTTCACGTATATTTTCAACGGTGTAGAGTTCACCCCGAGGGTTCAGGCCATGAGCGCCCTTGTCCACCACCTGTGCCGCCAGTGGAATATCAGCGGTGATGACCAGATCACCTGCGCAAAGCCTCTCAACAATGGCATTATCCGCCACATCGGCACCAGCCCCCACACGAATAAAGGTAATATAGGCGGACCGGGGGATTTGTATATATTGGTTTGCCACCAGGGTCATGGAACATTTCGTGCGTTCTGCTGCACGGAATAGAATCTCCTTGATCACCACGGGACAGGCGTCCGCATCCACCCAGATTTTCATACCAGTTTACGCCTTCTTGACAAATTTAGTGTAAATAACAATATGCTGACCGCCCACTCTGCCTTCAATCTGTGCAGCATTGGGGTCAATGGAGATGTTGCGCACCAGCGTTCCCCGTTTGGCCGTGAACCCGCCACCCTTGACCTTCAAATCTTTGATGATGGTTACAGCGTCGCCCTGGGCAAGTACGGCACCGTTGCAGTCCACATGCTTGACCCCATCCTCATCGCTGTCTTCCGCTGATCCTTCCTTAGCCCAGGCCAGGATGTCGTCTTCGAGATACAGCATATCAAGGAGATCCCCAGGCCAGCCCTCACCCCGCAGCCTGGAAAGCAGACGGTATGCCAGCACCTGAACCGCTGGAACCTGGCTCCACATGGAGTCATTGAGACAACGCCAGTGGTTGACATTCATGCTGTCAGGGTCAGTCAATTGTTGCCGACAGGTTGCGCAAAGCAGGGCTGCATGATCCGCATTGTCGCCTGTTTTAGGTGGCACGATGTATACTTCAAGGCCGTCGGTTGCATTACATAGTTCACATGCAGAACCGCTGCGCTCAACTATAATTTCTTCAATACTCATATTCTGTTTCCTCTGTTCTTGATTGCAGGATAATTATAAAATCGTCTTAGGCTTCTATTGTTTCCAGACCGATTTCTGAGGCTTGGATCTTTTTCGATACTGATCCTTATTTGGTTTGCGGGACTCACTGCCCCCTGGTGGGAGGTTCTTTAGCTTTTCAGAGGCAATCCAGATAAAATGGGAAGAGGCATTCTTGCCCTTATGGGCAGGAACACGGTAGCGATGGATGTGCATGCCGCAATCCATCACCAGATGTTCAAAATCTTTATTGGGCTTTGCTGACCATACGGCTAAGCAGCCTTTATCGCGCAGTGCTGCTTTGCATGCCACAACACCCTGGTAGCTGTAGAGCTGGCTGTTCCCTGAATGGGTCATGGGTTCAGGGCCATTATCCACATCAAGGAGGATGGTGTCGAAGCTGGCCTTTGACTTTGAGAGAATATCGAGAATATCACCCACGCGTAGATCAACCCGCTCATCCTGCAGGGGATGGTCGTTGAGTTCCCCCATATACTTACGGTTCCACTCAATCACTTCCTCCATGAGTTCAGCCATCACCACTGAACCGTTTGCACCGACAAGATCAAGGGTCTGACGCAGGGTGTACCCCATACCCAAACCGCCAATGAGTACAGTAGGTTCCTCGTTGTTTGACAGATGTTGGCAACCCAGGCGGGCAAGCTCAAGTTCAGATTCATGGCGGCGGCTATGCATGAGGTCAGCACCGTTGACAATAATGGAGAAGTCACGGTCATGCTGATACAGCACCATCTCGCCGCCATCGGGGGTGGAGGCAGCGGCAAGTTTTATACGGGGTTTCATAAATGTGTCCTGGTGAAAGATAGTTCAACTATAATCTGCGGACACTATATTGAAAAATTGTGTTTTGTCAGCAATTAAATATAAATTACGTTGGTTTGTTTAATGCAGAAAACCACAAAACCGTAACGGGCTAGGGG
>JAQIBE010000006.1 GCA_027859235.1 Desulfobulbaceae bacterium | reverse complement strand
CCGTTCGGGATGCCCCTGGGGCAGTAATGCAAGTTGCGAGACCTTGCCGCTGACAAAGAGCATGGCCGCCGCATTGGGGCAGGCCGCAACACAGGCCCCGCAGCCAATACAGGCCGCCGCATCCATGGCCTCTTCAGCATGGTTCTGGGAAATGGCTACGCTATTGGCATCCGGTGCGCCTCCGGTGTTCACCGACACATAACCACCGGCCTGAATAATTGTATCAAAGGAGGAACGATCCACCACAAGGTCTTTGACCAGTTTAAAGGCCCTGGCACGAAAGGGCTCCACCACCAGCGTGTCCCCCGTCTTAAAATGACGCATATGCAATTGACAGAGGGTGGTCTGTTTCTCCGGACCATGGGGCTGGCCATTCACCACCGCGCCACACATCCCGCAAATCCCCTCCCGGCAATCATGGTCAAAGGCCACAGGATCATCTCCTGTGAGGAGAAGCTGCTCATTGAGGACATCAAGCATTTCCAGAAACGACATATCCGTGGATATATCCCGCAGGGTATAGGTGTGCAGTTCTCCCTTGGCATGGTTATTTTTCTGCCGCCAGATTTTCAGGATGAGATTGATTGCTTTAGGGGAATTCATAATTTATTACCTATATTTTTCACAACGATATGGTGCCGGTCAAACCCTTATAAAGGGTACCCCAAACCCCTATTTATAACTTCGCCGGGCAGGGGTTACATCGGCAAAAGACAGCGGTTCTTTATGGAGGACGGGTGGTTTACCTTCTTGGTATTGCCAGGCGGAGACATAGGAATAATCCGCATCATTCCGCAGGGCTTCATGATCTTCGGTCTGGCTTTCCTCACGAAGATGACAGCCACAGGACTCTTTTCGATCAAGGGCATCATGCACCATGAGTTCAGCAAATTCGAGGAAATCCGCAATGCGGCCAGCCTTCTCCAGGGTCTGATTAAATTCACCTGAAGTGCCGGACACCAGACCATTCTGCCAGAATTCTTCCCGCAACTCGGGAATTTTATGCAGGGCTGTTTTTAAGCCTGCCTCATTGCGAGACATGCCACAATGATCCCAGAGCAGATGGCCAAGCTCCTTATGGAAATCATCAACGGTACGTCTGCCATTTAAATTTACAAGTTTGGCTAAGCGTGCCCGCGCCGCGGTTTCCGCTTCGTCAAAGCCATCACCCGTGGCAGAAACAGGATCAAAAGAACAGTCACCAAGGTAGGTGGCAATGGTGGCTGGCAGGACAAAATAACCATCGGCAAGTCCCTGCATCAAGGCACTGGCCCCAAGACGGTTCGCTCCATGGTCAGAAAAATTCGCTTCACCCAGGACAAAGAGACCCGGAATGTTTGACATGAGATTATAATCAACCCATAAACCGCCCATGGTGTAATGCACCGCAGGGTAAATGGCCATGGGGGTTGTTACAGGATTGCTCGCTGTAATCTTTTCATACATCTGAAAGAGATTGCCGTATTTACGCATGATGGTTTCTTTGCCGTCACGCTGCATGGCATCGGCAAAGTCAAGATAGACCGCAAGACCTGTAGCGCCGACACCCTTGCCGAGATCACATTGAATCTTGGCATTACGGGACGCCACATCACGGGGCACCAGATTACCAAAACTCGGATACTTGGTTTCGAGATAATAATCACGTTCCCCGGCGGGAATCTGCTCAGGGGGACGGGAGTCGCCTTTCTGTTTGGGAACCCACACCCGGCCGTCATTGCGCAGCGACTCACTCATCAGGGTTAATTTTGACTGATAATCGCCATGCACCGGGATACAGGTGGGATGGATCTGCACATAACAGGGATTGGCGAAACAGGCCCCGCGCTTATACGCCCTGAAGGCGGCGGTCACATTGGACGTCATGGCATTGGTGGACAGATAAAAGACATTGCCATACCCGCCTGTGGCAAGAACCACGGCATGGGCCCCGTGCCGTTCAATTTCACCGGTGATGAGATTACGGGTAATAACCCCCTTGGCATGGCCGTCTTCAAGGACCAGATCAAGCATTTCCCGCCTGGTGAGCATGGTCACCTTGCCAAGCTTGATCTGGCGCGAGAGGCTGGAATAAGCGCCGAGAAGCAGCTGCTGCCCTGTTTGCCCCCGGGCATAAAAGGTGCGGGATACCTGGGCGCCACCGAAGGAACGATTGGCAAGCTGTCCGCCATATTCACGGGCAAAGGGCACGCCCTGGGCAGCACATTGATCAATGATCCCATTACTCACCTGGGCCAGACGGTAGACATTCGCCTCCCGGGATCTAAAATCACCGCCCTTGATGGTGTCATAGAAAAGTCTGAAGATTGAATCACCATCATTCTGGTAATTCTTTGCCGCATTAATGCCGCCCTGGGCGGCAATGGAGTGGGCTCGCCGCGGGCTGTCATGAATGGACAGACAGGTGACATTATAACCCATCTCGGCCAGGGTCGCAGCCGCCGAACCGCCAGCCAGCCCCGAACCAACAACCAGGATATTATACTTTCTCTTATTGGCTGGACTCACAAGGGTCGAAGCAAAGCGGTGATTATCCCACTTATCAGCCAGGTTTCCTGAGGGTATTTTCGCATCGAGATTCATAAAAAAGCTCTTTGATATATTTCTGGGAAAAACTGCAAATCCCCTTATAAATAAGGTTGAACACGTGGTCCTGTAACGGTTCATTCTTTACAATCAACGGAGAAATTCATCCCACATAAGGGCCAGAACCGGAAAGGAGATAAAAACAGCACCAATGACAAGGGCAAACCCAAGTGCCCCCCGCCGGAGGAGTGTATCATAGGCAGGATGACTCCCCCCCACGCTCTGCCACAGGCTCCACAGTCCATGACTTAAATGCACCAGGAGAGCGGCAATACCAACAATATAAAGGATTGCCGTAGGCAGCGCTTGCAGCTGAGTCCGGATAACATCGGCAATGGCTGATGAATGTGGAGCAAAGGCAACAGACATAAAATGATAGATAATAAAAGCGAGAACAATCAGTCCGGTATACAGCATGGTGGCCGAACCAAGGGTACGACCGCCAGAGGATTTCTTCACCGTATATCGCGATGGCCGGGCCGCCAGGTTGTGAATAAACAAAGACACGCCAAAACCAATATGAATGAGAAAGAGAAGAAGCAATCCCACCTCAAATACCTTGAGAAACGGATCAAATTCATGCAGATGGGCAGCGTAGTTATTAAAGGCTGACGGACCAAAGTATATAGAACTGTTGCCCAGTAAATGAATGACCAGAAAACAGGCAAGACCTATGCCGGTAAGGGACATAATCACCTTCTTGCCCACCGAGGAACCGCAAAACCGTCGAACTATTCTCATCAAGTATCTCCCTGGTATTATTACGGGTACATCATAGAGCTGGTGGAGAATTTTGCAAATCCTTTAGAAAGATCTTTAATCATTACCGTATGAGGTCAGGAACCGGACTGTCAAGATTTCAGAGAAAATGGTTAACAGTTTACAGTTCGCGCTTTAAGGAATAAGACATTGTGAAGCAAAACAGCCGATTAAAGTAACCCATAGACGACAAACTCTCCATGACACCTTGGCAACACCTTCTGACCGATGCAATGACAACCCCTGCAGACCTCCCCCCGTCTCTGCGCCCTGATTTGACGGGGTTGCAGGATATCATGGGCCATTACCCCATGCGGGTCAACCCGTATTATCTCAATCTGATCAGAGAAAAAAACGACCCCATTTGGCGCCAGGCCGTTCCCCAATTGGCGGAACACGCTGACACGGTCTGCCATCTCGATGGCCTGGGTGAAGAACGGTTGAGTCCCGTGCCAACAATTGTCCATAAATACCGGGACCGCGCCCTCTTCCTGGTGGCAAATCAATGTGCCATGTATTGTCGTTTCTGCACCAGAAAGCGCAAGGTGGGAACACCTGAGATGATGGTCAATGACCAGGCAATTCAAGCTGGCATTGACTATATTAAAGGACATCCGGAGATCCGCGACGTACTCATCTCCGGCGGAGACCCACTCCTCCTTACAGATGAACGGCTGGAATGGATACTTGCTGCTATTCGAGCCATTCCATCCGTTGAAATTATTCGTCTCGGCACCAGAGTGCCGTGCACCCTGCCAGCCCGAATAACAGCCGACCTGTGCACCATGCTCAGCAGATACCACCCCCTCTACATCAACACCCACTTCAACCATCCATGGGAAATCACAGCAGAATCATCCAGGGCCTGCGGCATGCTTGCCAATGCAGGAATCCCCCTGGGCTGCCAGACCGTTCTCCTGCGGGGCGTGAACGACAACATTGAGACCATGCTTGAGCTGATGCGGGGGTTATTGCGCATTCGCGTAAAACCCTATTACCTCTTCCAGGGGGATCTCAGTCTCGGGACGAATCATTTCCGGACCAGTATAGAAAAAGGCCAGGAAATCATGCGGGGACTTCTTGGCAGAATTTCAGGCATGGGCATTCCAACCTACGCGGTGGATGGCCCCGACGGCAAGATCCCCCTTACACCAAATTACATTGAGTCCCTGACTGAGACATTGACCTTTACAAATTACGAAGGCAAGACCTGTTTTTATGAAAATGGCGACACTAAGGGCTGAACCGTTAGAGGGCAGGAGTTAAAAAATCCCCCCCTTAACCCCTCACTCCTCACGCCTCACTCCTCACTCCTTACTCTTGCAAATCACTCTCGAGCGTATCAAGGAGTCTCGACATTTCAGCAGCGACTTCAGCAACACCTATATTCAGCATACATTCAAAATCACCCTTACACTCCTTCTGCAAGCAAGGCTGACAGGGGATTTCCGTTTTGACCACCACAGCATTATCTGAATAGGGCCCTGTGGCAATATCATCCGTGGAGCCAAAGATGGCGACAAGGGGCGTTTTCGTGGCAGCCCCGACATGCATCAACCCGGAATCATTGGTTACCAGAGCATCACATTGACCAATAAGCGCCATGGCCTGGCCCAGTGTTGTTTTACCGGCAAGTCCTGTAATAAACGCAGGGCCGTAGCTGCAAATTTCATCAATGGTTTCCAGGTCTGCCTTGGTGCCAAACACAACGCAATGGACATCATGGGTTTCATGCAATGTCTTGGCAAGCAGCCCATATCTCTCTGCAGGCCAGCATTTAGCCGGCCCAAAGGCGGCGCCCGGGTTAATCCCGACGAGTTTCCGGCCAGACAATTTCTGTTTAAATTCTGTTGCCCATTGCGTATCTGCAATGGAATGGGCCAGACACAACTCATTACTGCCGCAGGTAAGACCCAAATCACGCAGGAGCCACTGGTAATAATGGACCTGGTGCAGAGTCCGCACCTCTTCTTTAATTGCAACACCAGGGTGCAACAGGGGCGCCCTCCCATCCCGGCGATAGCCGGCCCGGATTGGGATGCCGGCCAAAAATGTAATAAATGCCGCTTCAAAGGCATTCTGCAGGAGGAAGGCACAATCAAACTTCTTCGCCCGCAGCTCCCGTGCCAGACGCAACATCCCCAACACGCCTTTATGTCTGCCATGTTTATCATAAATAAACATTTCATCCACATGGGGGCTTGAGGCAAACACATCGGCCATCCAGCCGTGGGCCAGCATGGTTATGGTGGCCTCCGGGAAATTTCCCCGGATCGTCCGCACCGCTGGCGTGGTCATAATGGCATCGCCAATCCAGTTGGTTGAGCGAATAAGGATATTTTTAGGCTGGGCCTGTAATATGGATATGGTCATAGATGTGGGGTAACGGTAACGCCGAAATTAAGGGCAGGAATAGGCCTTGTAAACCAGGCAATTTGCTTGCTTTACTATCCTGTGTCAAGAATTTTCTAACCAGCCCGGATTTGCTGACTATAATCTTGCATTCACAGGCCAAGGGTGGTAAAAGATTCTGGTTTGCCAATGTAACTTTAGTTTAATGAATATCATCAGACTGAAAGTTATAAAAAATCACATCCCTGAGAAGTTCCTATGGTGCCCTATTTTAGGGTTGGACAATTGGGATGGATGAACAACCAAAAATGGAGATGAACATGAGTAACATTACAATGAAGGAAATGTTAGCGGCTGGCATGCATTTTGGACACCAGACACGGCGCTGGAATCCAAAGATGAAGCCTTATATCTTTGGCGCCCGCAACAAAATTTACATCATCAACCTCGATAAGACCCTCCCCCTCTTCAACACGGCCTATGATTTCATCGCCGATACCGTTGCTGATGGCGGAACAATTATGTTTGTCGGCACAAAGCGCCAGGCTCAGGAGACCGTCAAAGCAGAAGCCGGCCGTTGCGGTATGCACTTTGTCAATCACCGCTGGCTCGGCGGCATGCTCACCAACTACCAGACCATTAAAAAGTCTGTTGACCGCATGAAAAAGATTCAAGCCATGTCTGAGGACGGCACCATCAACCGCTATAAGAAAAAAGAAGCGCTGATGATGACCAAGGAACTTATAAAATTAGATCGCAACCTCGGCGGAATCAGGGATATGAAAACTCTGCCTTCAGCCATGTTTGTTATTGACCCGAAACGGGAAAATATTGCCATTGATGAAGCCAAGAGACTCGGCATCCCGGTTGTAGCCATCACTGACACCAACTGTAACCCGGACAACATTGATTTTCTGATCCCAGGAAACGATGATGCCATGAAATCCATTAGCCTGATTGCCGGCAAAATGGCTGATGCAGTCCTGGCTGGTAAAGCCCGCCGCGGTGAGTCTATAGAAGAAACCGATGCTGATCTTGCCGCAGCCATGGTTGATGCAACTGCAACTGAGGCAACTGCAGGCGCAGAAGAGAAGCCGGCCGCTCAAGCCTAATCCTCACTGCACCATGAGTTTTGCCCGATTGCCGCATGGCAATCGGGCATTCTTATATTTACACACATATGAATTAAACGATGAAGGAAGCAATATGAAAATAACAAGTCAAATGGTTAAAGAACTCCGCGACATAACCAACGCTGGAATGATGGATTGCAAGAAGGCCCTGTCTGAACATGATGGCGACATGAACAAGGCACAGGATTTTCTCCGGCAAAAAGGTTTAGCCATTGCTGCCAAACGTGCTGACCGCGCCACCAGTGAAGGCCTTATTGAATTTTACTCCCACGCCGGGGGCAAACTTGCCGCCATGGTGGAAGTTGGTTGTGAGACTGACTTTGTTGCCAAGACCGATGCGTTTATTCAATTCGCCAAAGATATGGCCATGCATGTTGCCGCGATGAACCCGGTAGGTCTGAGCCGTGAAGATGTACCGGCTGAAATGCTTGAGCGTGAAAAGGCTATTTACGTCAAACGGGCGCTTGACTCTGGCAAGCCTGAAAATATTGTTGAGAAGATCGTTACCGGTCAAGTCAACAAGTACTACGCTGAAATATGTATGCTTGAGCAAAAATTTGTTAAAGACCCTGATGTAACCATTCAGGATATGTTGAATGCCCTTGTTGCCTCCATGGGTGAGAACATTACCATCAAGCGTTTTTGCCGTTTTGCTGTCGGCGCTTAAGTTGTAATTGCTGTTTATCAGGGAGTAGGAATAAAGAGGTCAATTCTTTATCCCTACTCCCTTTTTTTATATCCTTGCCCAAGCTCAACCATCTCAAAGGGGAACATACATGTCCAAACCTCTCTACAAACGTGTTCTGCTGAAACTCTCAGGGGAAGCCCTCATGGGTGAACATGAGTATGGGATATCCCCCGCTGTGCTGACCTACCTTGCAAGAGAAATAAAGGCGATCACAGACCTTGGGGTACAGGTCGGTATGGTGGTTGGTGCCGGCAATATTTTTCGCGGCGTCGCTGGGGCATCCGGCGGCATGGACCGCTCAGCAGCCGACAACATGGGCATGCTGGCCACCATGTTGAATTCATTGGCCCTGAAAGATGCCCTGGAGAAGGAAGGTATTCCCACAGAGGTCCTCTCGGCCATTGATATGCCCTCTGTATGCGA